>JBEKVA010000052.1:0-15361 GCA_049514475.1 Spirochaetia bacterium | reverse complement strand
CGATCCCCCCGATCTTTTCAGAGCTTGTGGCGATCAGGGTGATGCCCGCCACCACCTGCTGCACCGCCTTCGCCCCTTCCACAGCGTTGTCAACCGAAGCGCGGGCAAGGGTCGATATCTCGCTGAGGTTCCCCGAGACATCCGCGATGGCCTTCTGCACCTGCGCCATGGAGGCGCTTCCCTGCTCCACCGCGGAGGCCTGGCTCTGTGCGTGCTCGGCCACCTGGTCCACGGAGGCTGTGAGCTCTTCCACCGAGGCGCTGGTCTGCTCCAGCGTGGAGGCCTGGCTCTGGGAGCCCTCGGCAAGCTTCTGGGCGCTGGCCGATATTTCCTCCGAGGAGGAGGCCACCAGATCGGCGCTGTTCTGCACGTTTGCCACCATCTCGCGGAGCCTCACCGACATGCCGTTCAGCGCTTCGGCGAGCACGCCCACCTCGTCCTTCTGCCTGATGTCCAGCTGCCCTGTGAAATCCCCGCTGGCCACGAGCTGGGCAAAGGCGACGCCCTTTGACAGTGGCTTGGTGATGGTGCGGGTGATGGCCATGGCAATCGCTATGCCGATAAGGGCCGCGACTGCGAGGCCGAGAGCGAGGGTGAGGACCGCGGAGACAAGTCGTGCCACGGTGAGGGTGGTGATGCCATCCGCGTCTTTCAGCCCTGCCTCCGAGGTGGCCTTCGCGGCATCCAGCACGGCCTGGGCTGCGGCGCCGCGGCTCTTGTTGAGCTCCGTGATCCTGTCACCGTCCGCCATGAGTGCGCGACAGGCGTTCCTGTAATCGGCGCCGGCCCTCAGGATCGCTTCGCCTGCCCTCAACTCCGCCGCGTCGGGGGCAAATGATTTCAGAATGCCCACCTTGGTCTCCAGCTGGCCGAAGGTCTCAATGCCTGCTTTCAATACGCCGTAGTCGCCGGTTGCCTGTGCTTTGAAGTTGGCAACCCGCAGGTTGTTCCCCAGGTCGATGATTTCATTGACGGCCACGATCTTGGCGAGCAGGGCCTTCTGGGCGACCGGCGACGCCCTGCGGGAAATCGCGGACTGCAGGTCAGCGGTGTTGCGCGCCAGGTACTCATTTGCGGCAGCCATGAAGGCAGGGACAGCTACATCCTCCGTCATCCGCAAGTCCAGGATGTCGTTGTTCACCGCCACCGTCTCATCGGCAAGCTTTTCATACTCTTCCACCCTGGCCCGGGCGTCAGCGGCGTTCTTGCGAAGCTCGATCAGCCGCGTGTATTTCGCCGCGAGGCTCTCGGCATCGGCGAGGTACTTCTTCACCTCCTCCAGTTCCTTCTTTGCAGGCTCCAGGTACGATTGATCCTTCGAGAGGGCATAGCCGAGCATGTTGTACATCGTCAGGAGCGAATGCCGCTCAAGGTTGTTGGACACCGTCACCTGCGGCACCGTTTCCCTGTCCAGACGCTGCGCATCCCCCTGGACCCCGATCATGTTCAGGATGGCCACCGCGCCCAGAGCCATCGCTATGACGATGATAAGCCCGAACCCGACTCCGATCTTCGCCGCAAGCTTCAAGTTCTTCATCCTGCACCTCGTATGCTAATACGGATGCAATTTGAGTGCCTAATATATGAATTATATAAAATAGGTTTAATATATTAAAAACAGTTGTTTTAAATGAAATTATTCTTCGAGTAACTACGAGTAACTAGTGGAACAGGTTCAATTCGTGTTCCACGTGTTCCATGTGCTCCAAAATGGAACACAACAGAATTGTGGTGGACGCCTACCGGGTCTTCCCTGTGGCTGCTTTGCGTCGAGCACTGCCAGGCAACCGGCCGTCACCCGACGCCCGCCCATTGCCTGAAGCGAGCTTTGGGTGTCCATTCCCGTTTGTTGTCCCGGTGGCCTCTACGACAGGCTTTTTCACCCGCGGGGCGTTGATTTCAATTGGCGGGGGAGGGGTGAGGGCGCGCGTAAGGGCGGGGCCTATGAGATTCATGAGGAGCGCCGCGAGTCTCTTGTACGGCACCAGCACCGGGTAGTCGTGATTGTATGGCGCTGCCCAGTGCCTTCCAATGAGGGAGGTGTAAATCGAGATTGTCTGCAAGGCTGCCGTGAAATCCAGCGTGCTGAGAAACTCGTCGGCAAGCCCGAACGGCAGGCTCAGCATCAGGGGGCCGCGCGCATATTCGACGGCCCATACCCCGTCGGTGAAGTTCATGCCGCACGCCTGGCCCTTTCCCACGAAAATGCGGTCCCCCGGGCGGTAAATGCGCTTCTCGAACTGCCCCTCGGCGAAGTAATGCGCCTCTCCGTCGATGACGGTGTCCCAGAACGCCACGCGATGACGCCCGGAGTGTCCCTCTGATCCTATAGGGGTTCCCCAGATCATGACGTATTCGAACAGGGAAGCGAAGTACAGCTTCATTTGGATCATCGCGCCGCCGGCAATGCTGTAAATCCAGGGCTGGTCATGATCGATTGTCCCCGGATAGCGCTTCTCGATCTCCCGCGCAATAATATCGAACATTTCGGGCTTTGGGTGACCGATGCCTTTCATCGAGCACTCGTCAATCACTTCGGGATCGAAAACGTATTTGAGCATTTGAAATCCCCCCTACATAGGCAGACAATGTATCCAGGTACGGGGCAGTTGACAAGGCCGAGGTGCGGGAGCGGCCCTAATGGCAGTACCAGTCTGCGCGCGTGAGCGGCAGGCCGCTCTGGCCGCGGGAATCGGGGAAGGCCAGGAGCGCCTGGTAGACGTTCAAGCGTCGGCTGGCAAACCCGTGGGCAGAGCCTGACATGTACAGCCTCCACACCCGGTAGGTCGGCTCATCAACATGACGGAGGGCCTCGACGTGGCCAGCCTCCAGCCTGCGCACCCAGTGGCGGAGCGTGAGTGCGTAATGCTCGCGAAGGCTTTCCACGTCACGCACCTCGAACCCCGCCTCTTCTGCGGCGCGAAGCGTCGTGCTGATGGGCACCAGCTCTCCATCGGGAAACACGTAGGTATCGCTGAAGCTCGGGCCGCGCTCGATGACATCCGTGGCACGGGAGGCAATCCCGTGGTTCAGAAACACCCCGCCGCGCCGCAGCAGGCGCGAAGCCTTCTGGAAATACGCCGGCAGGAGCGCCTGTCCGACGTGCTCGAACATCCCGATGCTCACCAGCACGTCGAAGGGGCGGTCTTCCGGGACCTCGCGGTAGTCGAGGAGCTGCACCCGGCAGCGGTCGCCCAGGCCGGCGGCGGCAATGCGGTCGGTGGCAAGCTCCACCTGCCGGGTGCTCAGGGTGACCCCCGTGGCATCCACCCCGCAGGTGCGGGCGGCATGCATGACCAGGCCTCCCCACCCGCATCCGACGTCGAGCAGGCGCTGGCCCGGCTTCAAGCGTAGCTTGTGGCAGATCAGGTCCAGCTTGGCCTGCTGCGCCGCATCCAGAGACATCTCGGGAGAGGTGAAATAGGCGCAGGAGTACACCATCTGCTCGTCGAGGAACAGGCGGTAGAAGTCGTTGGAGACATCGTAGTGATAGCGCACCGCCTCCCTGTCCCGCTGCACGGAGTGCTGCCTGCCGCTGAGCCGGGCGCGGCCGCGCGTCGGGCTGCCGCGATGATCGGTGCGGGGCAGCCGGCGCAGCGCGGAGAGAAGGGACAGCTTGCGTCCAATGCCGGAGGCGCGGCGGGTGAGAACGGCAGCCATGTCGAAGACGCTCTCGATGCTGCCCTCGATATCGAAGTCGTCAAACAGGTAGGCCTCTGACAGGGAGATCTCTCCCCCGCCGGCAAACATCGCGCGGAGCGCCCCGGGGTGTCTCAGCAGCAGCGTCACCGGCCGCGGGCCCGAATCCGGCCACTGGCTCCCGTCCCACAGCCGGACGGCAAGGGACGCAGGGGTTTCATCTCCAAAGAGCTGCTGGAGAAGGTGAAGAGTCGTACGGACATGCGAGTGATCAACAGTCTGCTGCGTGCTCACCATGTGTCCCTCCCCGCTGTTTTCGAGGATTTGCATCCCCGTGGAGGAATCAGGATACAACAGGCGGGCGAATGGCGGCAAGGATTTTCTTGGCCGTTTTTCGTGGCGGCCGCGGGAACGCATTGCGCCGGCGCATCCCCGCAGTGTAGAGTTCACTGGAGACCACTGACATGCTGCACGACCCGGGAAGCTACGCGCCCCCCCTGAAGATCCGGGAGATCCGGCTCCTCCCCGAGGAGAAGGAAACGCTGAAAGCGCTGGCGGGAGAGCTTGCGGCAGTCGCGGCGCTGCCGGTGCATGGGGAGAAGGCGGGGTTGTGGAGGAAGCTCAACGACCTGGAATCCGCGCGTCCCATGGTATGGATCAACGAAATCCCATGGCACGAGATGAATGTCGATGACGAGCTGACTCTGAGGACCGCCAACCCCTGGGCGCGGGAGCTGGAAACACGCCTGCGGCGCACCCTCTACCAGTGGCGCCACATGCCGGGGGACATGGTGGTAAGTGATTTCATCGAGTGTCCGCTTGCCATCCACAGCACGGATTTCGGGATCCTTGAAGACGTGGAGGTCGCCCGGACCGATGCCGCCAACGAGATCTATTCCCGGCACTTCCACGTGCAGATAAAGGAGCCGGGGGACATCGAGAATATCCACATGCCCGTCGTGACCCACGACCGGGAAACTACGGCGGTCGTCCTGGATGCCATGCAGGACCTCTTCAAGGACATCATGCCGGTGCGCACGGTCGGCCAGACGCACATCTGGTTCACCCCGTGGGACTACCTGATCCGCTGGTGGGGCCTGCAGGAGGCAATGATCGACCTGGTGGAGCGCCCCGAGATGGTGAACGCGGCCGTCGAACGGATGGTGGACGCCTGGATGGTGGAGCTCGACCAGTTCGTGAAGATGAACCTGCTCTCCCTGGACTGCAACAACACCCGCATCGGCTCGGGGGGGTACGGCTACACACGGAAGCTCCCCGGCGCGCAATTTGAAGCCGCCCAGGTGCAGCCGAGAAACATGTGGGGGTGCTCGAACGCGCAGATCTTCTCTGGGGTCTCCCCCGAGATGCACTGGGAGTTCGCCCTCCGTCATGACCTGCGCTGGCTGGAGCGCTGGGGGATGGTCTATTACGGATGCTGCGAGCCGCTGGACAGGAAGATCCCCCTGCTGCGCAGGATCAAGAACCTCCGAAAGATATCGGTGAGTCCCTGGAACAACTTCGAAAGGATCATCGGGGAAATCCGGGGAGACTACGTATTCAGCTTCAAGCCCAGCCCCGCGATTTTCGTGGACGAGAAATGGAACCCCGAAAAGGCGCGCTCCCATCTCAGGGACGTGTTAGGAATGGCGAAGGGAGTCTGCCACGTGGAGGTGATCATGAAGGACATCTCCACGGTGATGTACAAGCCGCAGAGGCTCTGGGACTGGGCGCGCATTGCCATGGAAGTGGTGCGGGAATAGCCGCGGGCGGCTTCAGGGGCCAGGCCGGCAGGGCGTCCGCGGTTCAGGCGAGGTGGCGGCCTATGCGCTGGCTGGTCTCCTCGTAGCTCGTCTCCCTCTCGTTGAGGTCGTCCAGCTCGGCCACGATCTTGAAGCTCTTGAACACCAGCACGCGGCGGGAAAGCTCCAGCAGCTCCGGCAGGTCGGAGGAAATCAGGATGATGCTCTTGCCTTCCTTGCTGGCCATGTTCCAGATGAGATCGTGGATGTACTCCTTTGCCCCCACGTCGACGCCGACCGTCGGCTCGTCGACGATGAGGATGTCGCAGTCCGCCACCAGCCACTTGGCAATGGAAACCTTCTGCTGGTTGCCGCCGGACAGGTTGTTCACCGTCTGGCGGGGACCGGGGGTCTTGATGTCCAGCCGGTTGATCGTCCCGATGGAGTGCTCGAGCTCGCGCCGCGGGAAGAGGATGCGCAGGAGGCGGCTTCGCAGCCTGCTCCAGATGGTGATGGTGAGGTTGGTGGCCACCGAGGCGCCCAGGATCAGCCCCTCCTCTTTGCGGTTTTCACTCACGTACCCGATGCTGTAGCGGTGAAGGCTCTCCGCCATGGAGCGGATGCGCGCGCTCTTCCCGTGCACGAAAAGCGAGCCCGGCTCCGAGCGGTACTCCCCGATGATCGTCTTCGCCAGCTCCGTCCTTCCGGACCCCACCAACCCATACAGCCCGAGGATCTCCCCCTTGTGGAGGGAGAGGCTGATGCCGTCGAAGTGCCTGCTCTTCAGGGTGCGCACTTCCAGCACCGGCTCGCCGTGGTCCACCTCCAGCAGGCCGCGCCAGGTGCTGATGGCAGAGCGGCCGATCATCATCGTGATAATCTGGTCCTTGGTGAGCTCGGCGCGCGGTTTTGTCCCGATGAGCTTGCCGTCACGGAGCACCGTCACCACGTCGCAGAGCACCATGACCTCTTCCAGCTTGTGGGAGACGAAGACAATGGTGACACCCTGCCCCTTGAGCTTTCTCAGAAGCTCGAAGAGCCGGTCCGCCTCGTGGAGGGTGAGAGAGGAGGTCGGCTCGTCGAGGAGCAGGATGGTGGCCCCGCCGGAAAGCGCCCGCGCAATCTGGGCAAGCTGTTTCTGCGCTGCGGAAAGCTCTGACACCAGTGTCTGGGGGCGCAGATCGAGATCGACCATCTTCATGAAGACGACGGCGTCCGCCTCCATCTTCTTCCAGTCGATGCCCACCAGGCGGCGGTAGCGGTCGAGCTTGTCCAGCATGATGTTTTCCGCGATGGAGGCGCGCGGCACCACCTGGATCTCCTGGTGCACGATGCTGATGCGGTTCTTCAGCGCGTCGAAGGTGTCACGCAGCACCAGCCTGCGGCCATCGAGGAGCATGTCTCCCGTGTCGGGCCCCTGGATGCCGCAGATGATCTTCATGAGGGTGCTCTTGCCGGCGCCGTTCTCTCCCAGGAGCGCGTGGATGGTGCCCGGGGCGAATGTCACGCTCACATCGTCGAGGGCCTGCACCCCGGGAAAGCTCTTGCTGATCGATCGAACCTCGAGCATCGACTCTCCGTCCCTTTTCCTTGAAGAAGACCGCCGGCAGGGCCGGCGGCCTTCTTGTACCGCGCTGTGCGCGCCCGCCTACTTGGTCAGGTACTTCTTGGTCATGTCCGCCTTGATGGTGTTGGTGACCTTGGTCAGGTCGTTGTTATAGGTCTTCAGGTTCGCCTTGGTCACCATGACGATTCCCGCGTTCACGTTGTACGCGCCCGGCCGGGGCTTCCAGCCTTCGGACATGTACTTCAGCGCGAGCAGGGACAGGTATCCGTGGCCGTAGGGGTTCTGGGAGATCGTCCCGTCCAGGATGCCGTCCTCGATTGCCTTCATTGTCACCGGATCGGTGTCGATGCCGACTCCCTCGATGTGCTTCTTGTTCTTGGCCTCGTAGTCGGTGAGGATCTTGGAGAGGGCAACGGTGGGAACGTAGCCCGTGCAGATGATGCCATTTACCCAGCCGCCGGCGCCGGCGATGGCCCCTTCGATCTTCTCCACCGCTTCCTGCTCGCTCTTGATGCCGGCCACCTCGACGATCTTCACGCCGGGGTACTTCGCCGCCACCTCTTCAATGCCCTCCTTGCGCAGCTTGGTGTTGGGGTCCTCGAGGACTTCCAGCACGTCCACCAGCGTTCCCTTCTTGCCCATCTTGCCGATGAGGTACTCTGCGGCCACCATGGCCGCGTCCTTCACGTCGGTGCGCACGGCGAAGCTCGCCGGGGTCGGCTCGAATGTCGAGGCGCCGAAATTGACGACCCTTCCGCCCTTCTTCACGACCTCGTCGTAGAGGCCGTTCGCCGCGCTGGCGTCAGAGGGGTAGATCGAGAAGTAGTTGTAGCCCTCGGCGGCGAGGGCCAGGACGCCCGTGTTCTCGCTGTCCATGTTCCAGTCGGGACCGACCTGCTCCTTCACGTCGATCTTGAACTCCTTCGCGAACGCCTCGACGCCCACCTTCACCGTGTCGAAGTACGGATGCGGGGCGGGGATGTACCACACGAACTTTGCCGGCGCGGCCCAGCCCGTCGCGGCGAAGCCCGCGACCATGGCGAGGGCGACGAAAAGAATCAGAAGCTTTTTCATCTTGGACCTCCTTGTAGATCCACGAAAGATCTCCCGCGGGGCGCAACGGCCCCGTTGCTCACAACTTTTTCGCACGGCTCGCCACGTTCAGGCGGAAGTACTCCACCATGACTGCGAGGAGGATGATGACCCCGAGAAACGTCGCTTCGAAATAGACATTCACGCCGACCATGATCAGGCCGTTCCTGATCAGCGCCATGAGCAGCCCGGAAAACAGGAAGCCCAGCGCGCTGATGGTGCCCCCGACGAGCGCGGTGCCGCCTATCACCGTGACGGCGAAGGACACGATGAGCCAGTCTCCCCCGGTCGCCGGCTGTGCCGTGCCCATGCGGGAGACCCAGAGGATTGCCGCGATGGAACCGCAGACGCCGGAGAGGACGTTGGCAAGCATGATCATCCTGCCGGTCTTGATGCCCGAGAGGCGCGCCGCCTCGATGTTTCCTCCCGTGGCGAGCAGCCGCCGCCCGATCACCGTGTAGCGGAAGACGAAGAAGACCACGAGGAGCGCGGCGATCATGAGGAAGACCATGTTGGGGATACCGAGGATGTCGCCCTTGCCCAGGATGGTGAACTCCCGCGGGATCTTCGAGTAGGGCCGGCCCTGCGAGATCCCATTCACCAGGCCCTGGAAGATGAAGCTCGTCGCCAGGGTGACAACGAAGGAGTTCAGCTTGAAGCGGCTGATGAAGAACCCATTCACAAGGCCGCAGGCCACCCCGACGAGCAGCCCGAGGATGACGCCGACCCAGGGAGGGAAGCCCAGGATCTCGATGGAATGGCCGAGGATCACGACGGTGAGACCGCCAATGGCGCCCAGGGAGAGGTTCATGCCCCCGATGAGCACCACCATGGCCTGCCCGAGGGCGATGAACACGTTCTGCGATGCCGCGCGCCATACGTTGAACTGGTTGAACGGGGTGAAGAAATTGTTGGTCGTGGTGGAGAAGATGACGAACAGCACCACTGTTGCGATGATGGCGCTGGCGTCGGTGCGGCGGAAGAAGGAACGGAAGAGTCGCATGGGGTTCAGCGGGGAGGTTGCAGCCTGGGTCATCCTCGTCATGAAAGTTCCTCCACCACGGATAAAACTTTACTGAAAACCGTTGACAATTGAACACAGATCTTAGCAGATAAGCCCTGCTTGTCAAGCGGATTCGTCCCGAAAACGAGATTGACAACTGCCCTCTATGCTGGTGTAATATCGGATGAGAGGCTGAAATTTTACTGAAATACCATGCTGAAACCGAGGCTTCGACAGGTAGCTGAACAGGCAGGCGTCTCGCTCACGACGGCTTCGATGGTTCTCGCGGGCAAGGGAAAGATCTCGCCCCTCGTGCGCGAGCGCGTCGTAGAGGCCGCCCTCAAGATCGGCTACCAGCGTCGCAGCTCCCGCTCGGAATCACCGGGCACGATCACCCTCCTTCTTCCCTTCGACGACCAGTGGGCGCACACGTTCCACTTCATCCGCCCGATTATCGTGGAAATCGAGCGCACGCTGATCAAGGCGGGGTACTACCCGGTGATCGTGCCCACCTGGTACTCCTCCGATGTGGAAAACACCATTGCGAAGATTCTCGCAAACGAGGCGCGCGCTGTGTTCTCCATCCATTATGGAAACGATGCGCTGTTCCGCCAGCTTGAAGGCATGGGCATTCCCGTTGTCGTGGTCAACAACAACAACTACCAGGACACTTTCTACTCGGTGTGCGTCGATGATTTCCAGGGCGCCTACGAGGGGTGCCTTCACCTGATCAGGCTCGGTCACACGGAAATTGGGTACGTGGATTTCCCCCGGCCGGATCTGCCGGCAATCGTGGCCGATCGATTCATCGGCTTCCAGAAGGCCATGGACGAGTTCGGCATCCCGTTCGACGCCTCTCGGCGGGTCACCGTTCCCCTGGATGACCGTCCTGCCCTCCGCGAGGGGCTCCGCCGCCTGTTCTCGGACGGTGCACGGTGCACGGCGCTGTTCATCCATGACGATTATTTCGCGGCACGGGTCATCTCCGAGCTGGCAGGCCTCGGGCTGAAGGTGCCCGACGACGTGTCGGTCATGGCGCCGGGAGACGTGCTCGATTACAGCGATCCTTTCGTGCCGCAGATCACCACAATGCGGATCAACACGGCGCTCATGGGCCAGATCTCCGCGGACCTGATCCTCAACCGCATGCGCCGGAATCCCGATGACATCCACGTGTTGAAGATAAAGCAGCAGCTTGCTGACAGGGGATCATGCAGAAGGAGGGAAAAATGAAAAGGCATGGGCAGCTCATCGGGATGAAGCCGGAGAATCTCGCGGAGTACAAGCGCTACCACGCGAAGGCGTGGCCTGAAATATTGAGGAAGATCACCGAGTGCAACATCCGCAACTACTCGATCTACCACAAGGATGGCCTGCTGTTTGCCTATTTCGAATACGTGGGAAGGGATTATAATGCGGACATGGCGAAGATGGCGGCGGACCCCCGCACGCAGGAATGGTGGGCGATCATGAATCCCCTTCAGTCGCCGCTTCCGTCCCGCGCCGAGGGGGAGTGGTGGGCGGAGATGGAGGAGGTCTTCCACCTCGATTGATCGGCCCCCCGCCGCGGGTGAGATTTTCATTGCTGGCGCTTTGCGCCAGTTGATATTATCTACCCATGGAGGTGGCTTGATGAAGAAAACGCTTCTCCTTCTCATCGCCCTGGTGTTGCTGATCTGTATTCCTGCCACATTCGCTGCTGCACAGGCAAAGCAGGTACGCATCGGCTACATCACGCGCCTCTCGGTTCCCTGGTGGATCGTGTGCGACAAGGGGTTCCAGGACGCGGCGAACAAGTTCGGCTTCAAGCCGGTGATCTATGACCCGCCCCAACTGACGGTGGAAGACCAGGTGAGGGTCATGGAGAGCTGGATCGCGGCGGGCATCGACGCGGTCCTCATCGGCCCCAATGACCCCGCGGCGCCCATCGGAGTCATCAACGAAGCCATCGAGGCGGGCATCCCGGTCATCTGCGGGTACGGGGTGGACTCGCCCACCAGCAAGCGGTTGCTCTTCGAGGGTTATGACGCGGGGCAGCTGGGGGTGGCGCTGGGCAAGGGCCTGCTGGCAAGCCTGAAGCTGGCCGGAAAGACCTCGGGCAAGGTCACCTATCACACCGGCGGGATGGTATCCACCGAGGACGTGGCCAGCTACAACGGTTTCAAGTCTGTCGTGCAGGCGGCGGGGTTCACAGTGGTGGAGCCGGTCCTCGACGGCGGTGACCCGGCCAAGGCCATGTCGCTGGCGCGTGAGACAATCGACCTGTATCCGGACCTGGTGGGCATGCTCGGCTACTACGACTATACCGGGCCCGCGCTCGGCAAGGCCGTGACGGATGCCAACAAGGTCGGGCAGATCGTCGTGCAGGCAGACGGGCTCATCGGGGAGATGGTGCCGTACATGAAGTCGGGGGCCATCAGTGCCACCATCGACCTCGTGCAGTACGACGGCAGCTACCGGGCCGCGGAGATCCTCTACAAGCTGGTGAAGGCCGGCAAATCCGGGTGGGACAGGGTCCTGAAGCAGTACAAGGCCAGCTACCCTGCTGACAAGAACGACCTGCAGGGATTTGGTTGGGTGACCTACAACAAGGTCAACGTCCCCAAGTGGCCCGAGATCGCCTGGATGATGACCATCGCGGATCACCAGAAGAGGTATCCCGAGGTCTGGAAGATCATCGCCAAGTAACAGGTCTCAAGGAGCACGCCAAAGGCGCGTCCGACGGCCCGGGTTCCGGGCCGCGGGCGCGCCGTTTCCGGCTGAGGTTCCGTAGGCAGGACGGCGCCCATGAAAGAGATCATTCGCACCGAGGGGATCGTCAAGCGCTACGAGAACTACGTCGCCCTGAACGGCGTGGATTTCGCCGCGCATGAGAAGGAGATCGTGGGACTCGTCGGGGACAATGGGGCCGGGAAGACCACCCTCATGAACATCATGGTGGGGCTCTATCCGCAGGATCATGGGAAGATCTTTCTCGAGGGGAAAGAGGTGCGGTTTTCTTCGCCCGCGGAAGCGCGCGCCCAGGGCGTGGAGATCGTTTACCAGTTCGGCAACCTCGTCGAAGGGCTGAGCATCTACAAGAACTTCTTCATGGGACGCGAGATGATGAAAAGGGTCGGTCCCCTGAAGGTCCTCGACCGCGCGAAGATGCGCGCCATCAGCAGGGAGGTCCTCTCGGGCATCGGCATCGACCAGGACCCCGAGAAGAGAATCGATGCCCTCTCCGGCGGGCAGATGCAGGCGGTGGCAATCGGGCGCGCCTTCTACTTCGGCCGCAAGGTGCTCCTCCTCGATGAGCCGACGCGGAATCTCTCCGTGAAGGAGGTTGACAGGTCCCTGCGGCGCATCGAGATGGTACGCGACAGGTCGGACATGTGCCTGGTGTTCGTGACCCACAACATCAGCCACGTGTTCAACATTGCCGACCGCATTGTCGTGCTGGAGCGCGGAGACAAGATCTGCGACAAGAAGACCTCGGAGACGACCATAGAGGAGGTCACGCAGCTCATCGCCAAGGAAGCCGTCAAACTCCATTCGAGAGGCTGAACATGCAGCAGGTATGGGGGACTCTGAAGAAGACTCTCTCCATCACGGAGGTCAACAGGACGCTTCTGTTGATCATCATTTCCCTGGTCATCTTCGCCATCAATCCTTTCTTCTATACACTGGCCAACCTCAGGCTCGTCGTGATCTGGGGATCCATCTATTCACTGATGGCGCTGGGCCAGATGCTGTACCTCATTCCCGGCGGGATGGACCTCTCCTTCGGAGGGGTCATCTGCATCTCCAACGTCATGGCCGCCCTCCTGATCAAGTGGGCGCACCTGAACACGTGGCTCGCGGTGGCCGCGGTGCTCGCGCTGGGCGCCCTCATCGGGCTGTCCACGGGGCTGTTCAGCAACTTCTTCTCCCCGCCGTTCCGCTTCATCCTCCCGGTCTTCATATTCACCATCATGCTGAGCTTCGTGCTCACCGGCATCGCGCGGATCGTCACCGGCGCGTTCCCCATCTACGACCTGGGCTTCGCCTACGACCATATCGCCAAGAGCACCGTGGGGCCCATCCCGATCGTCTTCGTGTACCTGCTGGTGGTGCTGCTCATCTTCGTCTTCTTCTTCTATCTCCGCCCCTTCGGCTGGCGGCTGTACTCGGTGGGGCTGGATGACGTGGTGTCGAAGAAGGCGGGCATCAACGTGCACCGGGTGAGGCTCCTGGCCTGCATGTTCGGGACCCTGATCCAGGCGTTCGTCGGGATCCTCGTCGGGTCCTACCTGGACGAAGGGTCGGTCCTCATCGGGCCCCCGTACCTGCTGTACATCATCGCCGGGGCGTTCATCGGGGGGATCAGTCTTGCCGGCGGTGAGGGGTCCCCGTTCGGCGCCATTCTCGGCGGCTTCACGGTCTACATGATCCAGGACGTGATCGTGATTCTCGCCGTTTCCGCGTTCTGGCAGGAGGTCGTCATCGGCCTGTTCCTGCTGTTCTTCGTCGTCTTCGAGTTTCTCCGCAGGCGCAGGGCGGCGGGCATTCTCCTGTAGAGTGCGTCCGGGGAGCAGCACATCGGAGGCAGGCATGAAGCGGTCGGAGAAGTGCGCGAAGAAGCTCGCGCGAATGGAGGCTGCCCTTCATCACCGGGAGGCCGACAGGGTGCCGGTGAGCGATTTCTTCTGGGGCAGCTTCCTGGAGAGATGGCGGCGCGAGTTGGGTCTCCCAAAGGACACGGACATCTACACCTATTACGAGCTGGACTGGCAGGTCACAGTGCCGAACATGGACCCGCACATCAAGGCGTTCGAGGTGGTGCGCGAGGACGCGCAGGAAGTCGTGGTGCGCACCGGCTACGAGGCCATCATCCGCAAGAAGTTCGCCGATCCCATGCCTGATTACATGTCATTCGACACTGACACCCTTGAGAAGATGGCCGAGATGAGATTCGACGACCCCTGGGACGAAAGGCGCTTCTTCTCCGCCGGTGACAACCAGATTGCGGGTGTCGGGGACGGGTTCACGCGGAACAGCCCGGCGTGGATCGAAACGGTGAAGACGCTTCATTCCGACTTCCCCGTCTTTGGCAGCATCTGCGAGGCGCACGAGCAGCTGTGGCGCATCATCGGCTCGGAGAACGTGATGCTCTGGATCGGGCTGTACCCCGAGGAGCTGGCACGATTCATCGAGCGGCTCGGGGTGTTCCTCGTGGAGATGACGCGCGCGCAGATCAAGGCCGGCGGCGGGCTGCTGGACGGCATGGTGATCTGGGGGGATGTCGCCTATGTGAATGGCATGCTGTTCTCCCCTGACTTCTGGAGAAAGCATTTCAAGCCCGTGGTGGCGGAACAGATCCGCCTCTGCCACGCGGCGGGCATCCCGGTGATCTACCACGGGTGCGGTAATGCCACGGCGATATTCGAGGACTTCATCGGGATGGGGCTGGATTCCTACAACCCCCTGGAGGCGAAGTCAGGTCTCGACGTCGTGGAGCTGCGCAGGAAGCACGGGCATCGGATGGGCTTCTGCGGCAACATGGACGTTCTTGCCTGGGCGAATGCGCCCATCGAGGAGCTGCGCCGCCAGGTCATGCGGAAGCTGAACGCGGGCAAGGGCGGAGGACTCATTTTCCAATCCGATCACTCGGTGCCCAGCAACATCAGCGGTGAAAGATACCAGTACGTGATCGATCTGGTGCGTACGCACGGCACCTACCCGCTTTCGCTGGGGGAGTTCGACATTCCTGGGCTGGGAAACGGGGCGTGATTCGGAAGAAGGGCAGGGAGGAGCGGGCGGAGAGAAGAGGCGGGGGCTCCTGGTTCGGATGTACCCCCGAAGTCACTCTTCACTGATGGGCATCCCTACTTCTTCTTCTGGTTTCTGTTCTTGCCCTTCTTGCCCCGGCTCTTCTTGCGCATCTTGATGCTCCAGGTCCTGTTCCAACTGACCTTTGCCATTATGTCCTCCTGGGACCAATCCGCCTTCAACGGCGGTGTAGTGGGGCGCATCCTACACTGAAACGGGGGAGCGCGTCACCTAGCTGTCAGCCGACTGTCAGCCGAATCTCTTGACAAACGCGGCCTCGGAAGGCTATACGTGAGCCGGCAGTAAGCTGACGGCCGCAAGGCCGCCTCATACAGGCCGTGCTGTGGCCCCGCAGCGCGCGAGTTCCCGTGCGTGTCTCCTTCGTCTAGGGGTTAGGACACTGGGTTTTCATCCCGGCAACAGGGGTTCGAATCCCCTAGGAGATAGAGGGCATCTTCGGATGCCCTTTTTAATTTCCACTACCAGGTTTAATTTCCACTACCAGGTTTAAATCCTTCGCCTTTAGGCGAA
>JBEKVA010000051.1:0-15390 GCA_049514475.1 Spirochaetia bacterium | reverse complement strand
GAGCTTCCTGCCGGTGGATATCTTTCGAATCGATGAGGGGTCCTCGTGGAACCTCCCAGTGAGCATGCCCTGCGCGAGCGGGGAGTAGGCGATGATCGTTACCCCCAGCCTCTTTGCCGCCGCCATGACTCCGTTGCGGTCGATGCTCCTGTCCAGCAGGCTGAAGCGGACCTGGTTGGAGGCCAGCACGATGTTCTCTTTCGCCAGTGCGGCGTGCGCCTGTTCCATCTGGCTGGCGGAGAAGTTGCTGACGCCGATCGAGCGGATCTTTCCCGCGCGCAGCAGCTTTGCCATCTCCGCCATCTGCACGGGGATCGGCGAGAAGCTGGCAGGCTGGTGGATCTGGTAGAGATCGATGGGGTACTGGCCCAGGCAGGCGATGCGCGTATCAATGGTGGCGGCGATGGATCGCGCCGTGCGGACAAACGGCATCCATTTTGTGGCCACAGCGACGCTCCCCGGCTTCACGCCAAGCTTCAAGAGTGCGGCGGAGAGATTCTGCTCCGAGCGGCCCCTGCCGTACGCCTCCGCGGTGTCAAACCAGCTGATGCCGCCCTTCAGCGCCGCATCGACGACCTCGATGATGCCCTCCGTCCCGACGGTGCTCCAGAAGCCCCCGATGAAGCCGACCCCCTGGGAGAACTGCCAGCAGCCCAGCCCAATGGGTGTTATCTCGATGTCGGTTCTGCCCAGCCTGCGTTTTTCCCTCATCGCGTGAATCTCCTCCCCGCATAAGATCGGGCGGGGAGGGATGAAAGGCAAGCGCGTGTTTGTCGGTCCCCCGGGGGCCGGAGGTCAGTGCGGGATACCGCTCTAAGCCCTGGTGCGGGCTGACGCCCGCTGGGCGGCTCAGTCGAGGATGCAAGCGGAGAAGTGGCCCGGGGCGACCTCCCGCAGCGGCGGGCGAGCCTCCCTGCCCACGTCCTTGACGATCTTGTCGACCGGGTAGACGCTCGGGTCCATCGGTGTTCTTCGAAAGATCCGCCACGTCCGAGGGGTTCATCGACCCGCTACTTCGCGGATGCCACCACGATCGCCCCGATTGTCGAAACGGAAAAAGCCAGTCCGAGGACGAGCATCATGAGAATCAGTCTCTTCATGGGGGTCTCCTTTCCTGTAGAATGTGCGCAAGGATAAGGGCCGAAAAGACAGGTGTCGCGCCAGAGGGACGTGAACGCCCAGCATCTCCGCCCCGCCGAGGCCGCCGATGCGGCAGATATCGCGGCGCTGGTGCTGGTATCAGCCGAGCAGTTTCTCCCCGCGGTGTTCGGTCCAAGGATTGAGGCTGTCATTCTACGGCTGGCCGCCGGCGGAGGCACCCTGTTCAGCCATGCGCACTGCACCGTGGCTGCCGTCGATGGCCGCACCGCCGCGATGCTCCTGGGATATTCGGGAAGGGAGAAGGCGGCCGAGGACCCCGCCACCGGGTGGGGACTGCTGCGCGGGCTGGGGCTGGGAATGATAGGAAGGCTGGGCAGGCTCCTGCGGCTGCAGGCAACCATTGGGGCACTGGGGCGGGACGAGTTTTACGTCAGCAACGTTGCGACCTACCCCGGCTTCCAGGGTCGAGGGCTGGGCACCCTTCTCCTGGGGGAGGCGGAGAGCCGGGCCGTGGAGGCGGGGGCGGAGGCCATGGCGCTGGACGTGGAGACAGACAATCTCTCCGCCATCCGCCTCTACCAGCGCCGAGGCTATGCCGTACGGCGTAGAACGGCTCCCCTCAGCGCGGAGGGCCACGAGTTCTCCTTCCTGCGCATGGGGAAGCCGCTGCGTTAGTGGGGGGGCGCCGGATCGGGCCGGCGCCCTCGCGTCCGAATGCCGCAACTCCACGGAGCACCGTGGAAGGGGTACCGCGGCCGCCCGAATGCCGCGGAGTACCGCGGCCGCCCGAATGCCGCGCTATTCCCTCTTCTTCAGCTGGTGATCCAGCTGGAAGATGCCCGCCGAATTGGGGGGGATCTTCTTCAACAGATCCAGGATGCGGGAGGCGTTCTTTTCTTCTTCCACCTGCTCGGTGATGAACCACTGGATGAACACCTTCGAGGGGTGGTCATTCACCTTGTCCGCCTGGTCCGCGATGCCATTGATCAGCCCCGTGACCTTCTGCTCGTGCTCGAGGCTCTTCTCGAAGACATCCTGGGGAGATGCGAAATCAGCCGGGGGGGCTGCGATGCCCTGCAGCACCACCTTCACGCCGCGGTCGATGAGGAAGTCGAACATCTTTTTCCCGTGTGTCTGTTCCTCTCCCGCCTGCTTGTACATCCAGTGGGCGAACCCCTCGAGGTTGGCCATTTCGAACCACGCTGCCATGGAGAGGTAGAGATACGCTGAGTACCATTCGTTCTTGATCTGCTCCTGGTAGAGCTTTTCGAGCTGCTTGTCCATTGTTACTCCTTTAGGCAAGGGCGAGTTTCGTCGAGCTTTCCCACAGTCCGTGAATGTTGCAGTAGGACGATGCGAGGATCGTGCCCGGCTTCTCGGTCTTGAATCCGCACTGAAGAACGGGGCTGGTGTACACGGTACTCGTGTCAGGGCCGTCGGGGGATTCGCCGTGCGCGGTGAAATCGACGCGCGCCACCTGGAAGGGGAACTTGGCTCCCTCGGGGTGGAAATACACCTCGATCCACCTGATGTGGTGCGGGGTGGTGTTCGGGTGGGGAATTTCCTTCCCGACGCTCACCGCGACCTGCACGACGGCGCCTTTTGCCACAGTGGCGGGGGCCTCGATTACGGGTACGTGCTTTTCCTTTTTCCAGTCAGCCGCCTGATAGAGATCTTTCATTGCTTCCATTCTTCTTTCTCTCCTTTGTACTTGTAATGGCGCATTCCCGAGGCAAACCGGCGTTTGTTGGCGCGCGATCGCGCCCCGGGGCGCGATTGTAAGTTAGTAACAACGGCGCGCGAAGTAAAGCGCGGCCATCGGGCCGCGCAGCCCCCCCTTCGTGACTTGATATCGGGGCGCCGGGCACTATAATCAGCCCATGCACCAGTACGTCATCGAGGGCGGATTTCCCCTGAAGGGCAAGATCAAGGCGAGCGGAAACAAGAACTCGGCGCTCCCCTGTCTAGCCGCCACGCTGCTCACCGACCAGCCGGTGACGCTGCAGAACCTTCCTGAGATCGAAGACGTGCACGTGATGATCGAGATCCTGAAGACGCTGGGCAGCTCCGTGGAAAAGCTCGGTCACAACGAGTACCGCCTGCAGACGCTGGACATCAAGCGGGAGGAGATCCCCCCGCACCTCTCGCAGAAGATCCGCGCCTCGATCCTCCTGGCCGGGCCGATGCTGGCGCGCAAGGGGAGGGTGCTGCTGCCCCCGCCAGGCGGGGACGTGATCGGCCGCAGGCCCCTGGATACGCACTTCCTGGCCCTCATGGAGCTGGGCACCCGGGTGGAATCGGGCACATTTTTCGCCCTTTCGGCCAACAAGCTGAAGGGGGCAAACCTTTTCCTCGACGAGACATCGGTGACCGCGACGGAGAACGCGCTGATGGCCGCCGTGCTGGCCGAAGGGACGACGGTCATCGAGAATGCCGCCTCAGAGCCGCACGTCCAGGACCTCTGCCGGATGCTTGTCTCCATGGGCGGGCGCATAGCGGGCATCGGGTCCAATATCCTCACCATTGAAGGGGTGAAGCGGCTCACCGGCACCACGTTTCGCATCGGCAGCGACTTCATGGAGGTCGGCTCGCTGATCGGCCTGGCGGCGGCCACCCGGGGTGAGCTCGAGATCGAGGATGCCGCCCCGCAGAACCTGCGCATGATGAGGCTCGGCTTCGCGAAGCTGGGCATCTCCTGGGAAACGGCGGGAGAGTCCATCCGCATTCCCTCCTCTCAGAGCCTGAAGGTGGTGCCGACGATGGGCGGGCAGATCCCCAAGATCGACGATGCCCCCTGGCCGGGCTTTCCCGCCGATATCATCAGCATTGCCCTGGTGGTGGCGACGCAGGCCGAGGGCACGGTGCTCATCCACGAGAAGATGTTCGAATCCCGCATGTTCTACGTGGATAAGCTCATCGGCATGGGGGCGAAGATCATCCTCTGCGATCCCCATCGGGCCGTCGTCAGCGGCCCCTCCCGCCTGGGAGGCTCCGAGCTGGTGTCCCCCGACGTGCGCGCCGGCATGGCCATGCTGATTGCTGCCATGTGCGCGCAGGGCAGGAGCTGCATCCAGAACGTCTATCAGATCGAGCGGGGCTACGAGAACCTCACCCAGCGGCTGCAGTCCCTGGGGGCGCGGATCAGCAAGAACGGGACAGGGACATGAAGGTACCCTACTGGCACGTTGATGCTTTTGCCGGGGCGCTCTTCGGCGGAAACCCCGCCGGCGTCTGCCTGCTGCAGGAGTGGCCCGAGGCGTCCCTCATGCAGCACATCGCGGCGGAAAACAACCTCGCGGAAACGGCGTTCGTCGTCATGCGCGGCGCCCTCTGTGACCTGCGCTGGTTCACCCCGACAGTGGAGATGGACCTCTGCGGTCACGCCACCCTCGCCGCCGCCCACGTCCTTTTCACCTGGGGAGGGTGGAGCGGCCCATCGGTCACCTTCAGCTCCCTGAGCGGTCCGCTCACCGTGGAGCACAGGGGGGAAATGCTCATCCTGGATTTCCCTGCGCGGCCTGCCCTGCCCTGCGAGCCTTCACCGGCCCTCCTGAAAGGACTCGGCAAGGAGCCGGTGGAAGTGCGGGGGGCCCGCGACTACCTGGTGATGTATGCCTCGGAGGAGGACGTTCGCGCCCTGCAGCCGGACATGGCGCAGCTGGCGCGCATCGACCGCATGGGGGTGATCGCCACCGCCCCGGCCCGCAGCGCGCATGATGCGGATTTCGTCTCCCGGTTCTTCGCCCCGGGTGTCGGCATCCCCGAGGACCCCGTGACCGGCTCGTCGCACTGCACGCTGATTCCCTACTGGTCGCGCCGGTTGGCAAAGAAGAGCCTGCACGCCCAGCAGGTCTCCCCTCGCGGTGGAGAGCTCTTCTGCGAGGACGCCGGCGATCGCGTGAAGATCGGCGGCCGGGCATTCACCTACATGAGCGGAGACATCATGGTGTGAGACGCGCTTCAGCGCCGCGAATCCGCCGCGGCGCAGGACACCCTAGAACCCCTTCTCGCGCCTGATTTCCTCGTAAGCTTCCTGGATGGCCTTGAACTTCTCCTCGGCCACCTTTACGAACTCGGGTCCCAGGTTGGCCACCTTGTCGGGGTGGTTTGCCATCGTGAGCTGGCGATAGGCGCTCTTGATCTCCTCCACTCCCGCGTCGGGTCCGATGCCCAGCACCTCCCACGCCCGGCCTGACTCCCGCACGAACTCCGCGCGCACCTGGCGGAAGGCCTGCTCGCCCAGCCCGAGCATCTGCGCGATGTTCCGGATGAGCTCCTCCTCCCTCCTGCTCACCCCGTCCTCATCGGCGCGCGCGATCTGGAAGAGCAGCCGCAGGAGAAGGACCCTGCCCTCAGGGGCCGACAGGGCCGCGTAGTAGGCGCACAGGCCCTGGACGTCGATCCTGTCGCTGTTGCGGTACATCTCGTCGATCAGCCGCTGGATGAGGTATTGGTCCTCGGTGGAGAAAGAGAAGTTGCGGCGGAAGAAGGTCCGCATCGCCTCGATGTGGCTGCTCTTCACCCTGCCGTCGATGCTGGCAACGGCGACCGACAGCCCGATGAGGCAGGTGAGGAAATTGATCTGCGCCTGGGAGACTGGATCGGCGCGGCGCCGCCAGGCAGCCTGCTGCGCCCCGGGGGGCGCACCAGCGGCTCCTTCGACGAAGGTCCGCTCCTCGGAGGCGCGGTCGAAGAGGTGTCCGATGAGTCCCCCGAAGAACGTGCCGAACGGTCCCGCTATCGAGCCGATGAGCGCGCCAATGAGCTTTCCCGTGATGGCCATGGCTTACGCCGACCGCGGGGCGCTCATCGCGTGGACTGTCCCGCGAGCATTACCAGTGAGAGCCCGAGGAGCACCGCCTGCAGGACGCCCAGGATGACGAGCGCAGTCCCCAGGCCGAAGGCGAGCACGGTGAAACCCGCGATCACCCTGTGGGCGTATACGTACAGGAGGGAGAGCACGGCGAGCACGATGGGCACCAGCGGCGTCAGCAGCGCGGGGAACAGCGGCAGCCGCCCCGGGGTGCGCAGGCGGAACGCCCAGCCCAGGGCGACGGCGAACAGGGACACGATGAGGAAGGCGAACGGCATGAGAAACCGCATTGCCATTTCGACGTTCAGCGCCTGGCGCGACATGCCCAGGGAGCCCAGCGCCCCCCGCATCCTGTACAGGTCCGCCAGGCCCGTGTCCGCCAGTGCGTCACGGCGCGTGGAAAGGGCGCGCAGCTCCGCAATACTTGGGCGCAACGCGAGCACCGCGCGGTCAGCGACGGGCCGGCTTCCCTGCAGGTAGAGGGGAAGGTACTGCACGTGCGCGTCGTTGCCGTCGACGCAGCGCATCAGGATTGCGGAGCCTTCCCGCCGGCCGTAGGGTGCCGTGAAGTGCCACTGGATGGCACCGTTGGAATCGTACCGGATGGCTTCGATGTCGTAGAAGTATGCATCGCCGGCCGCCAGCTCGACCATCTTCCCGATGGACACGGCCACCGTTGCCCCTTCTTCGGAGTGATCGATGTAGAGAATCTGCTGCACGCCGGGCAGGACGCCCACCCTCTGCGCCTCCTCCAGGAAGAACGAGGTTTCCGCAACCTTGCCTCGCGCCTCTTCGAGGTAGCGCTTGATATCGGGGTCCTTCGGATACTGGGCGGCAAGGGCGGAGAAGCTGTAGTAGGCACCAAGGGTGTCGCCGCTCACCAGCCTCTGGTAGGCGGCCTTTTTCAACATGAAGAGGTCTCCCGCCTTCTTCTCGCTGTCCTGCGCGCTGATGCCCCCCAGCTCGTCCATGGCCTGCGCCGCCAGCCTCAGGGCATCGACGCGCCGGGGGTCCAGGGAGACGGCGCTCTGCGCGTAGTAATGCGCGGAATACCAGTCCTTGAGGGCGGCATAGTATTGCGCCTTTTCCACGAGGGCCTGGGCATCCATCGTCTCCGACGCGGCAAGGCCGGCCACGACGGGGGCGCGCTCTGAGACGCCCTGGTGCGCCGCCCTTCCCGCCAGCAGGAGCCGCTGTTCACGCATCTGCTTGTCCTGTGGGTTGACGGCGAGGTATCGATCGACGAGGTTCAGCGCGCTCTTGTAATCTCCCGTCTGCTCCGCCGCCTTTGACTGGCTCATGAACTCCCGCGCGAGGCTGCTCTGGTAGCGCATGTCGGAAAGCCTTCGATGAGCGACGGGGTACACCCCCTCGTAGAGCACGGCGTATTCGGCAGCGAGTACGAGGAATGTCGCCACGGTGGAAGAGATCACTTTGTTGAACGGCTGCGCCGGGCCGCCGACGGTGCGCGGTGCCTGCGAGCCGGCGGCAAGAGAGGCGGCAACGGCGATCGCTGCGGCATGCACGGGGATCAGGTAGTCCATGAAGAAGACGAACCCGCGCTTCAGCGCGTATTCCCAGCGCAGTGCAGGAAGAAACAGCGAGGGAGAGAAGGTGATGTACGCGTATCCCGCGAACGCGACGAAGGAGACCGCGTAGAAGGCGAAGAGGAACGGGACAATGCGGCCCAGCAGCGGCCTGTTCATGTCGGCTCCTCGCCCTTCCATCGGTTGGCGGGGATGAAAATGATGTCCACCAGCAGCAGCACGACGCCGATGATCGCCATGGCCGCCATGGGAAACATGCGCGCCGCAAGCCGGTCAGAGACGATTGCCGCGACCCGCGGTGCAAGCTGGACGGCCATGAGGTGGTAGAGGGAAAAGTATCCGCGGAAGACGATGATCAGGAGCATGATGTTGGCAAGCGGCCACCGGGTGAGACGCAGCAGCACCAGGGAGGCCGTGCAGAGGAACAGCAGGGCGAAACAGGCGGCGAAGAACTCCGGCAGGGACGTGTTCAGCAGGCGCTGGAAATCGGTCGTGAGCGTTGCGACATCTCTCAGGAAGAACCCCGTGAACCTGTCGGCGGCGAATACCGATGCCCAGGAGCGCTCAGGAGTCCCCACGATCGTCACGGGGGGGCGGCTGTCCGCGCTCAGGATCAGGGTGCCGCCCCGCGCCACCGCCGAGCCCCGGGGGAAGACGCTGAGATGGTTCCCCGCGGCCGTGGCGTCGTAGCGAAGGATTCCGCGCACCTCTGCGCCGGAGATCGACTGCACCACGACTTCATTCTGTCCGAGCCTGACGTACGTGTATGGCTGCAGGTAGTGTCGGGGGCTTTCCGTGACCGCAGGCACCCGCGCGCTGAATGCGCGTAGCCATATCATGCCGTTCACCAGCACGATGTAGCTCACGCCCAGCACGATGAGCAGCCCGAGGAAGCGGGAAAAGGGCCGCCGCGCCAAGCGGAACCCCAGCAGCACGATGGAGAGGATCACCGAGGGGACCAGCATGTCGAAGAGGCTGCGGGGCAGGCGCTGCGCGGCGTAGGCCAGGCTGAATGCGCGGGCGGAGGAGTCGAACATGCCCCAGGTGTAAATGACATTGAGGGCGGAAAGGATTGCCGTCGTGCAGAGGAGGATGAACAGGAAGATGAACGGCGCCTTCAGGGGCTCTTTCACCTTCACCGAGAGTATCACGGGAAGCCCGGCGTGAAAAGCGCGCCGCGGTATGCCGCGGATTCTGGCACGCTATGGCACGATGTAGCCTTGGCGGCGCACGCACAGGATGAATCGGCCCGCGGCGGGAATTGCCGCGCGCATCTTGCGGCGGAGGGAGGCCACGTGCACGTCCACGGCGCGGCTGCCCGCGGGACCGGGGGTGCCCCCCGCGGCGTAGGAGAGGGCATCGCGGGGCACCGGCTCACCGCGCGAGCGCAGCAGCACTTTCAGCATCCGCGACTCGTGCAGCGTCAGAGGGATGGGGCCGGCGGGGGTGCAGAGGTCCAGGCCCTCGAAGGAAACCGTGCCCCAGGGAAAGAGGTACTGCCGCTGCGCGCGCGAGAGCACGGCAAGTGCCCGCAGCTCAAGCTCTTCGGGCGTCCAGGGGTCCTTCAGATAGTCGGCGCATCCGGCGAGCAGGGAGGAGCGAAGAAGCGCAGCAGGACCCCACGCGATAACGGGCGTTGCCTGCTGGCAGATCTCCTGTGCCTGGCGGGCCGGGGCCGCGTACAGCGCTGCATCGGGGAGCGGTTCCTCGGTGGCGGTGAAAAGAAAAAGGCTTCTCCGCAGAGAAGCCCGTATTCGCTCGGTCAGGACGGGGGTGCAGCCGACGAGGTTTATCGCCAGCTTTCCGCCACGCGCAGACGCGTCAGGCGCGCACGCTCGCGCGCGGCGCGCAAGCTCCCGCGCGTTCATTTCTTTTCTTTTTTGTCTTCAATCTGGCCCATCTTGGCCTTGAGGTCTTCCAGGAGCTGGTCGGCGTTGGCGCCGGATGACTCCAGCTCCTTGAACTTGTCCTCGAGCTTCTGGTCGGCGCTTCCGGTGCCCAGCTCCTTCAGCGCCTCAGCCTCGGCCTCCACCTGGTCCACCTTCTGCGCCATGCGGTCGAAGGTGTCGAAGGAGGAGGTACCGGAGAGCGATCCCATGGTCTGCTGGATCTGTTTCTGCGCATCCGCCCTCTTGGCGCGGGCAATGAGGAGGTTCTTCTTGCGGCTGGCCTCCTCGATTTTCGCCTGCAGCTGGCGCAGCGCGTCCTTCAGCTGTTCGACGGAGGCGTGCTGGGCCTCATACTCCTTCTGGAAGGAGGCGGCGTATCCATCGTACTCCTGCTTGCGGGTGAGGGCTTCCTTGGCAAGATCGTCCTTGCCGGCCTTCACGGCGAGCATGGCCTTCCTCTCCCACTCTTCACCCTGGCTCTTGTTCTCCAGAGCCTGACGTTCGAGCTTCTTCTCATCAGCGATGGCCATGGCGACCGACTTCTTGGCTTCAAGAAGGTTCTCGTTCATGTCCATGATCAGCTGGTTCAGCATCTTCTCGGGATCTTCCGCCTTGCTGATCAGCGCGTTGATATTGGATTTGAGGACGGTGCGTATTCTTTCGAGAATCCCCATGGATTCCTCCTGCTATTTCTTGAGCCGGTACTTTGAGAGGGAGCGATAATGCTGGGCCAGGGCGAGCCCGATGGCGTCAAGCGACGCTTCGAACTCCTCCAGGTCCATCGTATTCGCTTCGAGGGTATCGACCAGGATGATGTTCTTTCCGTCTATGGCGTAGGCGCCGTGGACGAGGTCGGTGGCATTCAGCCGCAGGAGCTCCTCGAAGAGCTTCTCATTGGCGCCCGCGGGCACTGCCATGACGTTGATGCGCATGATGACAAGCGGTTCGGTAAGCACGATGAGCAGATTCTCAAGCCCTTTCTGCGCATCCCTTACCACCCAGGAGCTGTCTCCCGCATTCTGGAAGGTCAGGGACAGCTTCACGAGGTAGCTTTCGATCTTGTCGCGCGGGCTCATGCGGCGCCCCTCAGCCGAGGAAGACCTGTCCGGCGTTGTCGATGGCGAGGATGGTCTTGCATTCCGAGCAGCGGAACCGCCCCGGCTTGGATGCCTTCAGCTTCTTGCTGCAGATGGGGCACTTGAAGATGCGGGGGAAGATCGTTCCTTTCCCTTCCTCTCCGCGGGCGGCGAAAAAGGAGACCGCCTCGTCGAGGTTTTCCTTGATGTTGAAGAACTGGGAGAAGCCCAGGAGCTGGAACACCTCGTAGACCTTGGGCTGGATCTCGAGGAGCACCAGGTCGCCTCCGCGGGGTTTGACGGCTTTCAGAAAGGCGGTGAAGGATCCGATGCCGGTACTTGAGACATAGTTCAGGCCGCTGCAATGGAAGATAAGCTTTATGAAAGAAGCCTCGATGGCCTTGGCAACGCGCTTCTGGAAATAGTTGGAGTTGTAGGTGTCGATGTAGCCGGTGAGGTACAGCACGAGGCATCCCTCGGTGTCCTCGATCTTCTGGAGGCGTATTTTGAGGCTGTCATCCTTTTCGTCGTCGAATCCAGGAACAATCTCGTTGTTACTCATGGCGCCCCTTTGCCTTCAAAGAATCCATTTTGTTCCTACAAAGTATAGTCCTCGCGATGGCGCACCGCAAGGGCTCCAAAGGACGGATTTTCCATACTTATAACAACTTATTCTATGTGTTTTCCATTTTTTTGTCAAATATGGCGCGGCCGTACGCGGCGGAGCATATGCTTCGCCGCTCGCTACCTGTTCGGGTCCCACTGGAATGACACGCTCCCCGTGTTGTATGTCCTCGTCGCTACGCTGCTCGACGACCCCATTGGAAGGCGATACTCCCCGCGGTAATGGATGCCGAGGAGCCACTCGCCCAGGCGGGAGGCAAAGCCCGCCGTAAGGGCATATCCCTGCTGGGCATCGGCGAGGTTTGTCGCCCACGTGTAGCGGCTGCTCAGACCCGCTTCGAGACTCGTCCCCTTCAGAAACGTGAGGACCGCTGTGCCGCCGGCCTTCATGCAAAGATTGTCGTTGAACAGCCCGTCGCTGTCGGGCTGCGCATATCCGATGCGCTTTATGCCGAGCAGGTACCCGAGCTTCCACATCTCGTCGGCGCGCCAGGCGCCCTCGTGCTCGGCCTCCAGGTAGGAATAGTCGCCGGCTTCCTGGAAATAATCCTTTGCCGAGGTGCGCAGGGTCAGCCAGAATGTCGCCGGGTCTGCATCCTGGCGTATCCGCAGGGTGGCCGTGTTGCGCACCGAGGTCGGCTCCAGGGTCTCATCCTCGGGGTCCTCGCACTCCCCTTGCGCGATCTCGTACTTCATGGTGACAACGGGCAGCTTCCAGTCCAGGGACCACGAAGGGAGGCAGGCCATTCCAAGGAGCAGGATGATACATTTCTTCATAGTCCGAATATCGGCTATTCTGTTTGGCATATGAGCGGCAGAAGAGAGGTGCGGATCGTTCTCGTACGGCCCCGGGACCCCCGCAACGTCGGGTCGGCCTGCAGGGCCATGAAGTGCATGGGCCTGGGTTCCCTGGCAATCGTGCCCGATACCCTGATCGATCCGCGGCAGGCGCGCACCCTGGCGCACTACGCGGCCGACGTGCTGGACAACGCCGTCATCTATCCCGACCTGGCGGAGGCGGTGCGGGACGCCGTGCTGGTTGCCGGCACGACGCGCCGACGGGGAAGGAACCGCAAGTACTTCACACTTTTTCCCGATGAGCTTGGCCAGAGAATCGCCTCCATCGGCAGCGGGACAATTGCGGTGCTCTTCGGCAACGAGGAGACGGGTCTCACCGACGATGAGCTGAAGCTTTGTCACATCGCGGTGACCATCCCCGCCTCGCACGAGTTCCCTTCCCTGAATCTCTCCCACGCGGTGCAGGTGGTCTGCTACGAGATCCACCGAGCCCTCTCCGCCGGGCGGCTCAGCCCGTACACGCCCATCACCATGCAGGCGCTCGACGAGCTTGTGGAGGTCATGACAGGCTCGCTGAAGAGCATCGGATTTTTCACCATCGTGGGTCCCGAGCAGATGGCCGTGTACTTCAAGGACATCCTCGGCCGCGCCGCGCTTTCCGCGGCGGAGGCGAAGAGGATGGGGGTGGTATTTCGAAAGATCGCGGGGCTGGCGGGAAAGAATCGGGCCGCGAGGGAAGGGGTGGATTGACCCGGGGTGCGATCCCTTTTAGTATGGAGCCAAGGAGCTCACGTGATGCGAAGATCGCTTCCCTTGCTGGCAAGCTTTCTCCTCCTCTGCTCAGCACACCTGCCTGCCATATCCCGGGCAGATTTCGACAGGGTCGTCGACTTCTCCGTGACTCTGAAGAACCTCGCGGCCGTCGCGGAAGGCAGGGAACAGCTCCCCGCGGGGAAGATCCTCCTGCTCTCCGGCACCGTGTCCGACGTGAACATCCTCAGCAAGGACGAGGCCACCTTCAAGGTCAGGATCGAGCTGATCACGGGCGAGTGGATCGGCCTGGACGATGTGAAATCGTACGCCTGCTACATCGACTTCAGCGGGCCCGAGTTCTTCAAGGTGTTTCCCGCGCGGCAGGCGCGCACCGCGGCCCCCGGCACCATCAGCCTGAACTCCCGCGTCGTCGTGATCGGCAGCGCCGTCGACGTGACGGGCACCCCTCTGGGGGAGAAGCGCGTGCTGGTCCAGGGGATGCACATCAGGATGATCGAGTAGCCTCGCCCTCCAACTCCGCAGAGTACCGCGGAAGGGCTACGGCCTCGCTACCGTGGGCTCCCGGCGCGCAAGCGCGCCTGCCGCCCTACGCATCCCTGCACTCGGGCTCCCGCCGTCTGCTGCGCAGCCGGCTGCCGCCTGAGACTCGGCCTCGCCCTCCAACTCCGCGGAGTACCGCGGAGGGGCTACGGATCGAATATCAGGTCCCGCGGCCTGATCGTCCTGTTCTCCGCGCACAGCGCCGCCCTCTCCATTACATTGCGCAGCTCCCTGATATTGCCCGGCCAGTGGTGGGCGCACAGCATGTCCCGCGCCTCGCTGCTGAGCGTCCAGGGCGGCTCCCCGGCACGCACCAGGAAGTGCGCGGCCAGGAGGGGGATGTCCCCCGTTCGCTCGCGCAGCGGCGGGATCCTGATGGGGAGAACGCTGAGACGATAGAAGACATCGGCGCGGAAGCCCTGCCCTCGATCGGACGGGGCGAGGTCCCTGTTGCTCGCCGACACGACGCGCACATCGAGTGCGACCGGCCGCACTCCCCCGACCCGCGTTACCTCCCTCTGCTCGATGACGCGCAGGAGCCGGGTCTGTGCCGCCGGCGCCATCTCTCCGATCTCGTCGAGGAAGAGGGTGCCGCAGTTGGCCTGTTCGAAACTTCCTGGCCGCGCCACCGCGTCGGTAAAGGCGCCTTTCTCGGCCCCGAAAAGCTCCGTCTCCAGAAGCGTTTCCGGCAGCGCCCCGCAGTTGATCGCGATAAAGGGCGCGCTGCGCCGCCGTGATGTCTCGTGGATGGATCGAGCGACCAGCTCCTTGCCTGTGCCGCTCTCCCCGAGGATGAGAACCGGCGAATCGGAGGGAGCATAGCGGAGGATGAGCCTTTTCACCTCCCGCATGCCCGCGCTCTCTCCGATCAGGCCGCCGGGGACCTCCTGGGCGGCCGCGACGGCAGCCGCGCGCGCGTCGGCCCCCGCCACCGCGATGCGCAGCGCTCCCAGCAGCTCTTTCAGCTCGTAGGGCTTGGCCACGTAGTCGCAGGCGCCGGCGAGGATGGCCTCCTTCACGAGACGGGGCTCGCGCATCGCGGTGAGCATTACGACGGGCGGGGCGTCGGGGAGGGCCGCGATCCGGCGCAAGGCGGAGATTCCGTCCATGTCAGGAAGGTTGATGTCCAGAAGGACGAGGTCGGGTGCCTCCCGCGACGTCGCGGCGATGCCCTGTCTTCCGGTGTATGAGGAGAGGAGCGTGTAGGGGTCGGGGAGCACATGCGCGAGTGTCTTGTGGGCCTGCAGGTCGTCGTCGATAAAGAGGATACTCACCATTGGAGCCTCCACATTGTCAATGCTTAAACGATATCCCCCCGGGCGCGCGGGCACAAGTCCTGCTGCGGTACCCTTCTAGCCGCGGTCCCGGGGACCGAACCGCCACCGCCACAAGGGTCGGATGAAGTTGGGCCGCCCGCGCTCGCCGGGGCGCCCGGCCGCCTGTTCTCCGCGGTCTGCCGCGCCCTCTCCCTCGACCCATACGTTGATATTACCCGCCACCTCCTTGTCCAGCGCGATGCTCGCGCCGTCAACGGCGATGACGTAGGTGGGATAGACCTGGTGGAGCTTGATGACGGTGCCCGGCCTGATCTGCAGGGAGGTGAGGCGGTGCAGCTGCTGGTCGCTGCGGGAATACACGAAAGCCACGCGTGCGCTCTGCCCGACGCGCAGCTGGCTCAGGGGAACGATGGTCTGGCGCACGTAGCGCGCATCCACGCGGCAGCACTCACCCTCGGGGATGGGAAACCCGTGGGGGCATTCGCGCGGGTGGCCGAGAAGCGTGCAGATGGCGTCCACGATCTCCGTGTTCAGCACGTGCTCCAGCTCGCACGCCCCCGTCTCGAACGCGCGCCCCATCACGTCGTGGATGAGCCGCTCGCCGATCCTGTGGGCGCGGATCAGCCTCTGCGCGTGCACCGCGCCTTCCGTGGTCAGCAGGATGTCCTCCTGCGAGAGGCTCACCAGGCCGTCTCCGGCCAGCCGCGCGAGGTCTTCCGCCTGGTAGCGCTCCCCCAGGGACCCCTGCAGCGTGGCAACGGTCGAACAGCCGCGCTCCCTCAGCTGCCAGAGGCACTCCAGCATCTCATCTCGCTCGTTCATGCCGCTCACAGCCCCAGCACTCCCGTTGTCAGGGCCAGAAGCTCGTGCACGGCCCCCGTCAGTGCGAAGGACAGCACGTAGATCGAGGCGACCACGATGATGGCGGCGCGGGCCCCCACCTCCTTGAAC
>JBEKVA010000050.1:0-15451 GCA_049514475.1 Spirochaetia bacterium | reverse complement strand
GTGGGTCTCCTTGAAGGTGAGGTTACCTCGGATCTCGTCGTAATGCTTGTCGAATGTGCCGCCGGTGATGATGATGCGGATGGTCACAATCCCCGATGGTGCGTGATCAGGCCTTCCTGTTCAAGACCTTGCCGTTCCCTGCGGCAGGCCGGCGGCGAAGCGAATTGCGAAGATGCGGCAAACCTCGTAGACTGTTGCAGCAATGGCAAAGACGCTGAAGGGCAAATCTTCCTCCCGAAAGTCCATCGCCCCAAATGACACCGACGATGTCTACTTTCAAACGGAGGACCTTCAGGTCATCAGGAATGACTTGTTTGTCACCAAGACCGTAAAAGAGAATTCGATTGACCTGATCGTGACCTCTCCCCCTTATAACGTGGATATCGCGTACGCGTCACATGATGACACGTCAAGCTATGGAGAGTATTTGAAGTTCAATGAGAAATGGCTCGCGCGATGTTGCCAGTGGCTGAAAAATGACGGACGACTTTGTCTGAACGTGCCTCTCGATAAGAACAAGGGCGGGCAGCAAAGCGTGGGAGCTGACTTCACGCTTCTGGCAAAGGAAGCCGGATTCCGGTACCACTCGACGATCGTCTGGAACGAGGGAAACATCTCCCGCCGCACCGCTTGGGGCTCATGGATGAGCGCTTCCGCCCCTTACGTGATTGCTCCGGTTGAGCTGATCGTTGTTCTCTACAAAAAGGAATGGAAAAAGACCCGCGTCGACGGCCAGAATGACATCGAAAGACAACAGTTTATGGACTGGACGAACGGGCTCTGGACATTCCAAGGGGAAAGCAAGAAGCGCGTCGGGCATCCTGCCCCGTTTCCCCTTGAATTGCCCCGTCGGTGCATCAAGCTTTTCAGCTACAAGGAAGACGTTGTGCTGGATCCATTCATGGGAAGTGGAACGACCCTGATTGCCGCAGAGCTGAATGACCGCAAAGCAATCGGAATCGAGATTGATGAAGGCTACTGCTCCCTGGCGAAGAATCGCCTCATTGAAGAGGCCCATGTTCTTGAAGGGCGTCGATTCAGGATGGCGAAATAGGAGAACGGGGACCAGCGGGCCCGCGGCCCTTCAACCCTGGAGGTGGAACACCGGCCCGTCCAGGCAGACCAGCCGGCCGTCGTGCTCGCAGGCGCCGCAGACCCCAAGGCCGCAGCGCATGTACGCTTCATAGGAAAGCTGGGCAGGCACGCCCGCCGCGCGGCAGAGGGCCGCCAGGCTCTCCAGCATTCCTTCTGGCCCGCAGGCGAACAGCTCGTCGAAACGGCCCGAGGCGAGCAGGGGGGACACGGCATCGGTGACCCGGCCGCGCATCCCGCGCGAGCCGTCCTCGGTGGCCAGGTGCAGCGGCACGCCCAGCGCGGCAAACCGATCGGCGAACAGGAGCCCGTCGGCGGAGCGCGCACCGAGCGCTGCCTCCACGGCGGCGCCCTCCCGCAGCAGCTCACGTGAGAGGAAGTGCAGCGGGGCCGCGCCGTAGCCGCCGCCGACCAGCAGCGCCTTGCGCGCGCCTGCCTGGTAGCCGCGGCCGAAGGGGCCGCGCACCCACAGCGTGTCTCCGGGGGCGAGTGCGTGCAGCATCTCGCTGAACGGTCCCACGCGCGAGACCGTGAAGGTCAGCGGGTCGGCCCCTGCAATGCTGAAAGGCTTCTCGTCGATGCCCGGCAGCCACAGCATTGCGAACTGGCCCGGGGCGGCCTCCATCGCGGCATCCAGGACGAAGGTGATGGTCGCGGCATTCTCCTGGACCTTCTCCACGACGCGCGCCGCGCGATGAAGGCTACCGGTCATGCCGCGTCTCCCGGCCGGCAGATCCGCCTCCCGTGCGGGAGTCGCCGGGCACCGGCGGCGGGTTCGTGCTCCTGGAGGCATCGCGCGCGCAGCGGGTCCTGCCCCTGATGCCGTCCAGGGTCTGGCCGCGCTCGGTGAGCCAGAGGGCCAGCTCGTCGCGGATCAGCGTGAACGCGTTCTCCCCGCGATAGAAGACCGCCGAGCCAACGCCGACGCACGCGGCCCCTGCTGAGATCATCTCCACCGCGTCCAGGCCGGTGAGCACGCCGCCGGTGCCGATGACGGGAATGTCCAGCGCGCCGGCAATCTCGTGCACGCAGCGCAGCGCGATGGGCTTGAGCGCCGGCCCCGATATCCCGCCGGTGCGGTTGTCCAGCACCGGAGCGCCGCTTTCCGCATCCACCAGCATGCCAGGCATCGTGTTGATGGCCGTGATGCCCGCGGCGCCGGCCTTCGCCACCGCGCGCGCAATGGCGGCGATGTCAGGCACGTTCGGTGAGAGCTTCACGATACAGGGGATGTCGACGGCCGCGGTAACGCGGCGGGTCACCTCGGCGGCCGCCTCGGCAGAGGAGGCGAACATCTCCCCGTGCTCCGACTGCACGTTGGGGCAGGAGATGTTTACCTCGATCAGCGCGGGACGCGCGCGGGCGACGATCCGCGCCGCCTGGGCAAAACCCTCGGCGGTGTCAGCGGAGATGCTCGCTATGAGGGGCACGCCCAGCGGCGCCAGGCGCGCCGCCGCCTCTTCCAGGAGGGCCGCCTCTTCCTCGGCCCCCGGGTTGGGCAGGCCCATGGCGTTGAGCATTCCGTGGCCCCAGTCGATGGCGGTGGGATTTCTGTGGCCCCGGCGCGCCGTCAGCGTGCAGGTCTTCGCGGTGACCGCTCCCGCGCCGCTCCGCGCGGCGCGCTCCAGGAGCGCGGGAGAGGTGCCCCAGATGCCGGAGGCCAGCACCAGGGGGTTGGCGAGCTGCACTCCCGCAATGCGGCAGCGCAGGTCAGCCGATGCCGAGTGCCGAGCGCACATCGGAGCGTACCGCAGCGGTAATCCGGCCGTGGCGGACAAGCGCATCAAGGAGCTGGCTTACCGTGAGGGCCGCGTGCAGGGTGAGGCCCGATGCCGCAAGCTCCTCTTTCCCTCCCTGCTCCCTGTCCACAAGGACGACGACGTCGGTGACTTTCAACCCGGCATCCTTCAGCGGCGTCAGGGCCTCCACCTTGCTCGCCCCGGTCGTGATGAGGTCATCGAGCACCAGCGCTGTTTCCCCGGGCTTGAAGATGCCCTCGATGAGCTTCTTCGTTCCGTACTCCTTCGCTTCCCTCCGCGGGTAGATCAAGGGCCGCTGCGCCGCCAGGGACACTGCCTGTCCGATGGGAAGGCCGCCATAGGGAATCGCCGCAATCCTGTCGAAGCGAAGGCGTGCTATAAGACCGGCCAGTGCCCTGGCGACAAGCGCCATGAGGGACGGGTCGCTCACCAACAGGCGAAGGTCTATATATATGGGAGAAACTTTTCCAGATTTCAGGGTGAACTGGCCGAGCTTGACGGCACCGAGGTCGTGCAGGCCGATGGCGACCTTGTCGATGAGGCTTGCGGGAGCCGCCGGGGCGCTGCCGGGCCGCGGGGCAGTGGAGCCGCGGCGGGCCTTGTTGATCCTGTCCCGATACTCCCGAGCAGTGGCACCTGGGTCAGAGGCCTGGTAGACAGTACGCGAAACGTTGACCAGCACGCGGCTGCCTTCGGCGTCGAGGCCTGCGGCCAGGCTCTTCTCGAGGTCTCCCCCCTGCGCCCCAATGCCGGGGAGCAGGATCCACATTCCGGGCGCCATGGCGCGCACCGCGGCCAGCGGCGCCGGGTACGTTGCCCCTACCACCAGCCCGATGTTGCCCCGTGTATTCCAGCGTGCCGCTGCGGCGGCGATCAGCTCGAAGAGCGGCCTTCCGTCCACCGCCAACTCCTGCAGGTCGCGGGCGCCGGGATTAGTGGTGTGGCAGAGCAGGAAAAGCCCTTTCTCCGCGCGGCGGGCAAAGCTTTCAACGCTGTCGCTTCCCAGCAGCGGGTTGACCGTCACGGCATCCGCGCCCAGCACGTCGAAGGCGGCCTGCGCATAGGCATCCGCCGTAGAGGCGATGTCCCCCCGCTTGGCATCGAGGACCACCGGCAGGCCGTGCTCGTGAACGCAGTCGATGGTCTTTTTCAGTATCTCCCAGCCTGACACGCCCCGGGCCTCGTAGAAGGCACTGTTCGGCTTGAAGGCGCAGGCGAAGGGGTGTGCAGCATCGATGACCCTGCAGTTCATAGCAAAAAGGCCGGCGGTCGGAACTTCGGGCCCGGGGTCCAGCCCGACGCACAGAAGGGAGTCGTTGTCACGTGATGAGCGCTCGAGCCGGGAAAAGAATGATTGGCCATCCATGATAGTCGGCACAGGATAGGGCCGCGCCGATTATTGATCAAGGGCGGGATTACGGGTAGTATCCGCCAACCCCTTGCGAAGGAGTCACCTGACATGAAGCTCGACCCGAAATCCATGAAGGACTGGGAAATTGCCGAGGCCGCTGAAGCCGGGATGAAACCGGTCCGCCAACTCGCCCAGGAGCTGGGCTTGCAGGACAAGGAGCTCCTTCCCTACGGCCATTACGTGGCAAAGCTCGACTACATGAGCATCCTCAACAGGCTGAAGGACAGGCCCGACGGCAAGTACGTCGAGGTCACCGCCATCACCCCCACGCCGCTGGGGGAGGGAAAGTCCACCACGACCATGGGCCTGGTCGAGGGGCTGGGCAAGATCGGCAAGAAGGTCATCGGTGCAATCCGCCAGCCCTCGGGCGGCCCGACGTTCAACATCAAGGGTTCGGCAGCCGGCGGCGGTCTGGCGCAGTGCATCCCGCTCACCGACTTCTCCCTGGGACTCACCGGCGATATCGATGCCATCACCAACGCGCACAATCTTTCGATGGTGGCCCTGACCTCCCGCATGCAGCACGAGTTCAACTATGACGATGCCGCGCTTGCCAAGCGCAAGCTGAAAAGGCTGGACATCGACCCGCGCAACGTGTCGCAGGGGTGGTGCATCGACTTCTGCGCGCAGGCGATGCGCGAGATCATCATCGGCCTGGGCTCCGACATGGACGGGTTCATGATGAAGAGCGGATTCCAGATCACCGTGTCCTCGGAGATCATGGCCATCCTCGCCGTGGCATCCGACCTGAAGGACATGCGTGAGCGCATGGGCCGCATCGTGGTTGCCTACAGCAAGGCGGGGGCGCCCGTCACGACGCACGACCTGGGCTGCGACGGCGCGATGACCGCCATCATGGCGAAGGCCATCAACCCCAACCTCCTGCAGACAATCGAAGGACAGCCCGTGCTGGTGCACGCCGGCCCCTTCGCGAACATCGCCATCGGCCAGTCGTCGATCATCGCCGACAGGGTGGGGCTGAAGCTCGCCGACTACCACGTCACCGAGAGCGGGTTCGCCGCGGACATCGGCTTCGAGAAGTTCTGGAACCTGAAGTGCCGCTTCAGCGGCCTGACCCCGAACTGCTCGGTGCTGGTCTGCACGGTGCGCGCCCTGAAGATGCACGGCGGCGGCCCGCGCGTGGCGCCGGGCAAGGCGCTTGACAAGGCCTACACCGAGAAGAACGTGCCGCTGCTTGAAAAGGGCCTGGAGAACCTGCTTGCCCATATCGAGACGATCAAGCTCTCCGGCATCGAGCCGGTAGTGTGCATCAATCACTTCTATACGGATGCCGACGAGGAGGTCGCCGCCATCCGCAAGGCGGCCCAGGCGGCCGGCGCCCGGGTTGCCCTCTCGAAGCACTGGGAAAAGGGAGGCGATGGGGCGAAGGAGCTGGCGGAGACCGTGGTGGAGGCCTGCAGCACCAGGTCCAGGTTCAAGTTCCTCTACGAGCTTTCCACGCCGCTCTCCGAGCGGATCCGGCTCATCGCCACGAAGGTCTACGGAGCAGACGGCGTCTCATACACTCCGCTGGCCCAGGAGAAGCTGAAGGCAATCGAAGCCGACGCGGAGCTTTCAAAGCTGGGCACCTGCATGGTGAAGACTCACCTTTCCCTTTCGCACGACCCGACGATCAAGGGACGGCCGAAAGGCTGGACGCTGCCCATCCGCGACATCCTCCAGTACCGGGGCGCGGGTTTCATCGTGCCTGTGGCGGGGGACATCAAGCTCATGCCGGGCACGGCCTCCGAGCCCGCGTTCCGCAACATCGACGTGGACGTGACCACCGGCAAGGTGAAGGGGCTGTTCTAGGCCGCCGCGGTACGGCCGCGCATTATATGCGCCGCGGATTCAGGCGCCGCGGTACGCCGCGCTACGCTGGGCCCGGCCCGCGGTTTCCTCCCGGCGGCCCCGTGGGTATGTTTCACGGGCAGGGAGGAACACATATGGGCGGTCCAGGAAAGACGGTGCTGATCACGGGTGCCACCCGCGGGATCGGGTGGGAGTTCGCGAAGCTTTTTGCCGCGCGCGGATACAACCTTTTCCTTACCGGTCGTGACGAGTCAAAGCTCCTGCAGTTCCGCAAGGAGCACGGCAGTGATCTGGGCATCACCACGCTGGCAGCCGACCTTTCGGCCCCTAGCGGCGTGGTCGCGGTGCTCGACGCGGTGCGAAAGAGCAGGGCCCCGATCGACATCCTGGTGAACAACGCGGGCCTCGGTGACCGTCATGCCTTCGCGGATTCGGATCTGGAAAAGCAGCGCGCCATGCTCCAGGTCAACATATCCTCCCTCGTCGGGCTCACCCACGGGCTACTTCCTGACATGGTGGCGAGGAAGACGGGGCGGATCCTGAACGTCGCCTCCACCGCAGCATTTCTCCCCGGCCCCTACATGTCGATCTATTACGCGAGCAAGGCATTCGTCCTCTCTTTCTCCCATGCGCTCTCCGTCGAGCTGCGCGGCTCCGGCGTCAGTGTTTCCGTGCTGTGTCCCGGAGCGACAAAGACCGATTTCGAGAAGACCGCCGGCACGGGCGGGAGCAGGCTGGTCAGGTCAGGCACCATGGAAGCGCGCGCGGTGGCAGAGGCCGGCGTGCGGGGCCTGCTTGCCGGCCGGCGGACCATTGTACCGGGTTTCGGGAACAAGGTTGTCGCAATTGCACCCCACCTTGCCCCCCGCAGCTTTCTTGCGCGCATGGCCGGCATCTTCAATTCTGACGCATAGCCGTTCGCCGCAGAACCCACCTATGCCTGCCGTTGCGGCAGCGGTTCAGTGTCCGCAAATATATTAGTTGTTTACTCAACTTTGAGATAGAATTCAGTCGTTGTAGGTGAGTATATTAGCCACAAATAAGGGGCTGTTTGCTGTTTGTCGGGTCATGCGGCCCTCGAGAGGGCATTCCTCACAGGAGGAGGAGCCCAAAAAAGGAGATTTCCCCCCATGGTGAAGAAACTGTCAGCCATGTCGGCACTGCTCTCCCTGCTCGGCCTTGCCGCCTTTGCCGAGAGCCCGCCGGCACCCTCCCTTTTTTCCCTGTCCCTGACCCCTGATTTCAGCATTCCCATGGGACGGAATACCTCGCTCTTCACGGCCGGCGGCGGCGCCCAGCTTTCCGCTGAGTACCGAATGCCTTTTCTCCCTCTGTTTTTTGTCGGGGGCGAGGCAGGCTTCTCCTTCGTTCCCGTGCAGGCATCAGCGCACTCGATTCATGGGTGCATGACAGCTACGGTATCCTTATTGTGAACGCGAATGATACCACTCATGCGGATGTGGCAGTTCATTTCGGCTTCATACCCAGCCAGATTGGCACTGGCCCCACAACGCCGACTGCTGCCGGACAGGCAGATCCGGTCTTTGCCGGGCCCTTTGGCGCCGTGAGCTCGGTTTCGGAAGCATTCAACATGAGCGTTTTTCCCAGCGTGCCAGGCGGTGCAACCGTGCTCGGCAAAGACCCCATAGGTCCTACGGTCGTAGTGTATAAATATGGTTCCGGCAAAATTATCGTCCTTGGGAACATCGAAATGATCGCAAATAACTTTCTGAGTGCGGGGACTACAATCACGACACAAAGCGATATATTCCTCTGCAATATATTCGCCTCGGTCTACAAGTAAGAGACCTGCCTGCAAAACGCCGCCGCGCTGGTCATCCCGGCGCGGCGGCTTCTTTTCCACGATCTCCTATCTCCCCGGGTCATCCGCCGACGGACCGTAAATCGAAGGCACCTTTCCGCCCATTGAGCGAAGGTACGTGCTGAGCTGGCCGCGATGGTGCACCAGGTCGAACAGCGTTGCCCACGCCAGCATCCCTACGGGCCCCGACTGGAACACCTTGCCGTCAGGGCCATAGATGTTGCCGATCTTCTGCTCCCAGGTCTTCTCATCCACGCCTTTCAGCGCCTTCTCCACCTTCGGCAGCACCGCGGTGAACATCCCCGCCGCCTCCCTGGCGGACTTCGGCGGTGCCTGCGGACCGGCCTTGATTTCCCCCGTTTCGAGCAGCATCTGCAGAAGCGGGGCATGGCCCGCGACGAATGCCGTCAGCTCGAGAGCCGGTCTGGCCTTAGGATCCGGCCGATAGGTGATATTGCTTTCGGGAACGGCGCCCAGCAGCTTTTGCGTCACCGCGGACTCCATCCCCCAGGTCTGAACGAAAAACTCGCGATTGGTCATTCCAATCTCCTCCTGTCCCTGGACGTCTCCCGTGCGGCCGCGCCGTGCGCTGAGCACGCCCTTGATCTTGCAAAAAGGTAGGCAGGCGGGCACCTGCCGAGAAGTGGCATAAATGACTTTCCTGCGCGGTCTTTGCGCCATATCTTTTCCCCAGGGGGAAATCATGGCACTCGATGTCTGCGTCCTGGTCATGGATGGCTGCGCCACCCTTTCTTCCATCGGCCCCATGGACATCCTGTCCACGGCCAGCCGCCTGCACGCCCAGGTCCACGGGACGGAGACGGAGCCTCCATTCTTCCGCGTGCGGCTTGTCTCCACCACGGCGCAGAGCGTCGTCACCGCCAACAGCTACGCCCTGCAGTGCCACACCACCATCGACAAGGTCAGGAAGACCGACCTGGTCATCATTCCCGCATTCGATGGGGACGTGCTCAGCCAGATGCAGGGGAACCGCGCCTGCATCCCGTGGGTGCGCCGCATGCACGACACCGGGGCTGACATCGCGAGCATCTGCACCGGGGCCTTCGTGCTGGCCGAGACCGGGCTGCTGGACGGCAAGCGGGCAACGACGCACTGGGCGGCGCAGGACCTCTTCCGCCAGCGCTATCCCCGGGTGCGCATGGCCGCCGAGCAGATCGTCGTGGACAACGGCCGCATCTGCACCAGCGGAGGGGCCACCTCGTTTCTCACCCTCACCGCCTACCTTGTGGAGAAATACTGCGGACCGGAAACGTCGCGCGTCGTTGCAAAGATTTTCCTCATCGACGTGAACAAGGGCCCGCAGACCGCCTATGCGATGTTCAGCACGCAGAAGAACCACTCCGACAGCGCCATCCTGGAGGCCCAGGCGCTGATCGAGCGGTCGCAGGCGCCGATGCTTTCCGTGTCGGAGCTCGCGACGGAGGTGGCCATGAGCAGGCGCAATTTCATCCGCCGCTTCAAGAGCGCCACGGGCAATACCCCGGTGGAGTACATCCAGCGGGTGCGGGTGGAGTCAGCCAAGCATGCCCTTGAATCAGGTGATGAGCCGGTGGATGCCATTGCCAGCAGGACCGGCTATGAGGATGCGGGAAGCTTTCGCAAGATCTTCAAACGGTTCACCGGGGTCTCCCCGATTGAATACCGCCGCCGTTCCCGCTTCTTCCACGACGCGGGCAGGGGCGTGCCCACGGCGGCCGGCGGGCGCTCCGAGCCCCGCGGAAGGCCCGAAGCCGGACGGCGGTCCAAGCGCGGCAGGCGGCCCGCGCGCCGCCCCCTCAGCGCTCGTCGGGGAAGAGCGATCCCTGCCGGCCGCGCAGCCGCTGCTGCACGGTCGCGATGATTGCGGAGAGGCCCTGTTTGTCCCTGACGAAATCCAGCCTGTCGGAGGGCACCACGAGAACGGGGGAGAGGGTGAACCCGCCGATCCATTCCTCGTAGAGGACGTTGAGCTCTTCCAGGTACGCGTCGGAGATGCGCGCCTCGAAGGCGCGCCCGCGCGCGGCTATGCGGGCGCGGAGGGTGCTCACGGACGCCTTCAGGTAAACCACCAGGTCAGGCGCCGGCAGGAGCGTGGTGAGCGTCTGGTAGAGACCCCGGTAGGTGTCCCACTCGCGCTGGCTCATGGCTCCCTGCCGGTGCAGGGCACGGGCGAACACCTCGGCGTCCTCGTAGAATGACCTGTCCTGTACCACGGAGCGCGGGATCTCCTGCAAAGCGTGATGCGCCCGTGCCCGCCAAGTGAGAAAGAACACCTGCGAATGGAACGCCCATCGCTTCATATCGGCGTAGAAATCCTCCAGGTAGGGGTTCTCGGCCACCGGCTCGAAATACGGCACCCATCCCAGCCGGTCGCACATCATGCGCACCAGCGTGGATTTTCCGGCGCCGATGTTCCCCGCAAGGACGACGTAGGTCTTCACAGCGTCTAAAAGTGGTATGCCAGCACCAGCGAGAGGCTCACCTCGTCCAATGATACCCCCGAGGTGTTGGAGTAATACCCTGCATCGGGGCCCGTTACCAATGTGTCCCCCACGAGCCCTCCGATATGCCGATAGAGAGCGTCGAAAGCGAGACTGACGTGGGTGCTTATTTTCAACGCCGCCGAGAGACGGGGCTCGATCATGATGCCCCCGCGGGGATTGTCATAGAATACGTCAGATCGGAAAAGGTGCTGGTCGGTATCGTTGCACCATACGTACGGTGAGAACGCCACCGAAATGTCCACCGTCAGGCTGTCCAGCGGGCGGTACACGACCTTCAGGCCAAATGAGGGGATGAAGTAGTTCTGCGTGTAGATGATGCCCGTGCCTGTGATCGGCACCTTCGGAGTCGAGGGCAGCACGGGGTTGAACGAACCCGGGGGCGACGTAAGCGGAGGTTGCGGCGGGTACTGCGTGTAGCCATTCTCCGCATCCCACTGGAGGTACAGGTATTCGAACTGCAGGAAGGGGGCGACCAAGGTCACGGGCTGATCAGGCGGGAGCGGGAGCGACCATCCTGCCTGCGCCGTGAGAAGAAATGCGCCGCGCAGGACGCCGTCCGATGCGGAGAAAAGGCAGGGAACACCATCGAGGTTCAGGAAGTCTGTGTCCGTCATTGTTCCCGTCTTCATGGGGATGGCCGTCTGGACTTCCAAAGAAGCGAGGAATCCGACCCTGGTGGTCAGGCTGACGGCAGCGCCGACGGTGATCGCCGGCAGAAGCGGCCAGTCCAGCTCGCTCAGCACGAGGCCGGAATTGTAAACGAACTCCTTTGCGCCGCCAAGGATGACGCCAGTGTTGAAGCTCGTGATCAGGGTGACCTCCTGGGCGCCCGCGGTGCGTGCGGTGAGGAGCGCCATGGCAACGGCGACCAGCATGACCCGGGACCTTGATTTTGTCATAGGCATCAACATACGAAACCGACCCTCGATCATCAAGGGAGGGTCGCGCTATGCTTGCAGGAAGGAGGCACGTCATGGACGAGGCAAAACTGCGGGAGCAGCTGGTCAGTTCCCTGGGCGGCAAGGGGGCCCACATGGGGTTCGATCACGCGGTGAAAGGGTTCACGACCGCCACCACGGGGCAGCGCGTGCCTGGCCTGGCGCATACCGCGTGGCAGCTCGTCTGGCACATCTGGATGGCCCAGCGGGACATTCTGGAGTTCATCAGAAACCCCGCCTACGAATCCCCCGAGTGGCCGGCCGGCTACTGGCCGAAGGAGGATGCACCGGCGGAGGGTGAGTGGGACAAGACGCTTGCCAGATTCCGCGCCGATTTGAAAGATGTCATTGCCCTTGTGCGCGACCCGAAAAACGACCTGCTGCTGCCCTTTCCGCACGGGAGCGGCCAGACGTTGCTCCGCGAGGCGCTGCTGGTGATCGACCACAATTCCTACCACGTGGGACAGCTGGTCGACATGCGAAGGCTGCTCGGCGTCGCGACCTGACGGGAGGACCCCGCGATACGTGGTACCGCGGGACGGGGCCCCCGCGGGCCGGACCGCGGGTCAGGGCCTGCCCCGCGCTTCCCGCACGTGCTATGATCACGGCGATGAGGATTGCTGATCGCATTGGACGGCTGGGAACGGAAACGGCATTCGCCGTTTCGGCGGAGGCGGCCGCATTCGCGGCAAAAGGCAACAAGATCTATCCCTTTCATATCGGGGACCTGAACCTGGCGACACCGGCCGAGGTGGTCGAGGGGGCCATGAAGGCCATGCGGGACGGGAAGACCGGCTACTGCCCGAATGCCGGCATCCCCCAGCTCCGCGAGGCCCTTGCCGCCGATGTCTGCGCAGCCCGCGGCGTGCCCTATACCATGGAGAACGTGGCCATCCAGCCGGGCGGCAAGCCGACCATCGGCAAGTTCCTCCTGGCCCTGATGAACCCCGGCGACGAGGTTCTCTATCCCAACCCCGGCTACCCCATCTACGAGTCCCAGATCGAGTTCAACGGTGGCAAGGCGGTGCCCTACGGGTTTCGCGAGGGGGAAGACAATTTCCTCCTCGACATGGAAAGCATCGAGCGCGCCATCAGCCCGCGGACGCGGCTTCTGATCCTCAACGACCTGCAGAACCCGACGGGTGCCGAGTGCTCGGCGAAGGAGCTGGAGGCGATCGCGGAGATCGTCCTGCAGCACGACCTGTACGTCCTCTGCGACGAGGCGTACTTCGACATCCGCTACCACGGCACCAGCAGGTCACTGGCCTCCCTTCCCGGCATGGCCGGGCGCTGCGTGATCCTCTACAGCTTCTCGAAGAAGTTCGCGATGACAGGCTGGCGGCTGGGCGCCTCCATCGGGCCGAAGCAGATCATCGAGGTGATCGCGAAGCTCAACGTCAACGACGAATCCTGCACGAACCATTTCATCCAGTATGGCGCGCTGGCAGGGCTCACCGGGGACCAGGCCGGGCCGAAGAAGATCCTCGATGTACTGCGGGAGCGCCGTGACGCGGCGGTGGAAATCCTGAACTCTACCAAGGGGGTGCGCTGCTTCACTCCGAACGCCACCTTCTACCTCTTTCCCAACGTGACGAAAGCCATGCGGGCCCGGGGATTCTCCGATTACAACAGCTTCCGCCAGGCCCTCCTGCGCGAGACAGGGGTGTCCTTCTGCACCCGCCTGCATTTCGGCCGGCCCTACCTGGGGGAACGGGAGATGTATATCCGCTTCGCCTACTCGGGCATCGAGACCGCGCAGATCCGCGAGGGCCTGGCGAAGTTCAAGGCATTCATCGAAAGGTAGGGCTCAGGCGTGTTCTCGCACTGGTCGGTGGAGTCGGCGGACCGCAGGTTCGTCGTGCAGGTGCACGGGGGAGCCTGGAACATACCGGAGGGCCTCAAGCAGGCGCACATCGACGGCGTGCGCCTGGCCTACATCAGCGCGCTGCGGATGCTCTCCACGGAGGTGCGGCCCCTGGAAGCGGTGGTGGGAACGCTGATGCTCCTGGAAAACGATCCCACATTCGATGCCGGCACGGGGAGCTTCCTGAACGAGGACGGCAGGGTCGAGCTGGATGCCGCCGTCATGGAAGGGGCCAGCCTGCGGGCCGGGGCGGTGGCGTCGCTGGGCAGCTTTGCCAACCCATCGGCAATCGCCCTCGCCGTGATGGAAAAAACCGAGCATGTCCTGCTCATCGCCGAGGGCGCCGAGCGCTTCGCGCGGGAAGCGGGCTTCAAGCCCGTGGAGCCCTCCAGCCTGGTCAACGAGAGGGAACGCGCCGGCTACACGGCGTGGGTAGCGGCGGGAAAGCCCGACGCGCGCACGTTCTTCGACGAGGAAGGCCGCGTGGAGACCGGCGGAGAACCTACTGCGCACGAGCGGCGGGGCACCGTCGGGGTAGTCATTGGCGTGCGTCGGCCCTCGGGCCGCGGGTACATGCTGTTCGCCGGGGCAAGCACCGGCGGAACCCGGGGGAAAAAGGCGGGACGCGTAGGGGATGTCCCCCTGGTGGGATCCGGGATCTATGCCGATGACGAGGGGGCCGCGGTCTGCTGCACCGGCTGGGGAGAAGCGTTCATCCGCATGGCCGCAGCCAAGGCTGTGTCGGAGCGCGCCGCGCGCGGGGAGCACCCGCAGCAGGCGGTGGAAAAGGTGCTGCGCGCGATACATCGGCGCACCGGCGGCCGCGGCGGCATCATGGCAATCGATTCGCGCGGGCGCATGGGCGCCGCTTTCACAACGCCGGATATGGGATACGCCGGGCCCTTCTGTCAGCACATCGAGGTATAGGCGGGGGGGCGTTTGGCCGCCGTCTTTATCGCCTGCTTCTGATCGCGTCGAACGAGGCAACAGCAATGACCACGGCGCCGATGATCGTCGTCTGGTAGTAGGCGGAGATATTGAGGATGAGAAGGCCGTTCCTGATCACTCCCATGATCGCTGCCCCGATCATGACCCCGAACACGTTGCCTTTCCCGCCCTTGAGGCTCACCCCTCCCAGGATGACCGCGGTGATGACATCAAGCTCGTAGCCGAGGCCCGCTGTGGACGTTCCCATTCCGTTTTTCGCCGTGCTGATAATCCCCGCAACCGCCGCCAGGGCGCCGGAGATCACGTAGGCGGCGAATCGAATCCTGTTGGTACGGATGCCGGAGAAGAATGCGGCGGTTACGTTGCCGCCGGTGGCGAAGAGCGAGACGCCAAATGAGGTGCGCCACAGCACCAGGGCGCAGAGAAGGGTCAGCGCGACGAAGATGATGACGGGGACGGGCACGGGCCCCGCGTACGCCATGCCGATGCCGGTGAAGGACTTCACGTAGACGGGGATGGTGTAGCCCCCCGAGATGGCGTAGGCCACCCCGCGGATGACGCTCAGCATGCCGAAGGTGGCAATGAACGGAGTGAGGCGCGCGCGAACAATGAGCATGCCGTTGACAGCGCCGATCAGGACCCCCGACACGATCCCCAGGAGGATGCCGGCGAACACCCCGGTGTGCCAGCTCACGATGGAGAGCGCGGTGATCACCCCGGCGATGGCAAATGTGGAGGACACCGAGAGGTCGATGCCGCAGATGATGATGACCAGCGCCTCGCCGAGTGCCATGATGCCGATGGTCGAGATGTTCAGCAGAATCCTGAAGAGATTGCTCACCGTGAAGAACTTGTCCGAGAGCACGGAGAAGAAGGCGAAGAGGGCGACCAGGACGATGGCGATGCCCAGGATTTCCGTGTACCGCAGCCTCTCCGACAGTGACGCTTTCTGCTCCTGCATATGCTTTTCCGCTGTTCCTATCTGTGGGCAGCGGTGAGCACCGCTTCCTCTGTCGCCGTCGCGCTGTCCAGCGTCGCCTTCACCCGTCCCTCGTAGAGCACCAGGATGCGGTCGCTCATGCGTATCACCTCTTCCAGCTCCGAGGAGGCCAGGATCAGGGAGAAGCCCCTGCGGGCAAGGGTGTTGATGATCTCGTAGATCTCCTGCTTGGCCCCGATGTCGATGCCGCGCGTGGGCTCATCGAGGAAGAGGATTTTCGGCTCGGTGGACAGCCACTTGGAGATGACAACCTTCTGCTGGTTGCCCCCGCTCAGGCTCTTCACGAGCTGGGCCGTGGAG
>JBEKVA010000049.1:0-15462 GCA_049514475.1 Spirochaetia bacterium | reverse complement strand
GAGGACTCCGGTACCGGGAGCACGCGCCGCTATCGCCTTCGTGCCGAACTCGGTGTCCAGCAATATGGCGGTTGCCTGCCGGGTGAGGACCTTCGAGACGGCGACCTTGAACTGCGACAGGTCCTCGGGCGTGGCAGGTGCCCCGCGCGCTTTGGCGATGGCCTTCTGCAGCGATCCGCGCTGGTCCATTGCTGCCGCGGCGATCACGCCATTCTTATTCGCGCAGGCGTCGATGCCCGCAATCTTGCCCTTCATCAGCCGTGTTGCCACTTCTCACCCCCGGGGACGAGCCCCTGATGAATATAGCGCCCGCCGCCGAACGGCGGCGAGTGCAATTATTCACGCCCCGTCGCGATGCACCGTGTCCGGCGAGAAGGCGGGCAGGCAGACCGCCACGTACTCGGCACCGCCCTCCCCCGGTGTGCTGTACTGCACCCATTCCCCCCGGGGCGCGACCACCGCCTGCCCCGCGTGCACCGCGAAGGTGCCGCTTTTCGCCGCGACGTGCAGGACGCCGCGCAGGACCAGGGTGTACTCGTCGAACTCGGGCGTCTGGCCGGGCTCCACCCACCCCTGGGGACTGGTCATGCGGGCAACGCTGCACTCGGAGCTCTTCGAGCTCACCCGCCCGATGAACTCCTCGATCAGCTTCGGTTTCGTCCCCGCGGCCGTGACGATTGACGGCGATGCGATGAGCCTCGGCATACGGTCACCTCTTTCAGCGTGCTGTCTCCGCGGTGGCGGCCGCGGGACGGGGCGTGATGCGCGCCGACCGGGGCTGCGCCTGCACGAGCATCCCGACCGCCTTCACCATCTGCAGATCCGGGTTGGAGACAAACGCCTCCCGGCTCATGCCCTTCAGCTGGGAGGGTATCAGCAGGTCGAGATCTTTTCCCATCGCCACGGTGGTATCCGGGGTGATGCCCTTGTGCCAGATGGTCTGTCCCTGGGGGGTCAGCCACTCCTCGACGGCCAGCAGGAGCTGCGACCCGCCCGTCAGGCGGAACATCTGCAGCACGGTCCCCGTTCCGAAGCTCGTCTCTCCGAGAACGGGAGCGCGCTTCTGTCCCTGCAGGGCCCCGGCAACGATCTCCGCCGCGCTCGCTGTGCCGTTGTTGATGAGCACGACCGCGGGAAGGGAAAGGGCAATGCCGCCCGGCCTCACGTGGTCAGCGTGCCGCCCGCCCTGCGCGTCCTGCTCGATCAGCACGTCCCCTTCTTTCAGGAACTGGCTTGCCACCCCGATGGCCTCATCGAGCTGGCCGCCCGGGTTGTTGCGAAGGTCCAGCACCGCCGCCGTGGCGCCCCGGCCCGTTGCTTCCCCCAAGGCGGCGCGCAGCTTCTCCGTGACCCCCCCGCTGAAGGCCGAGACGCGGATGTCGGCCACCGTTGTGCCCGGGACCATCTGCCAGGACACGTTTGTCACCTGGATCTCGGCGCGCGCGAGGGGCACATCGACGGTGGTCCCGGAGTCCTGCTCGAACAACGACAGGGTGACCGTCGTGCCGATGGGGCCCATGATGCGTTCCGCTATCTGGTCGATGGTGAAGTCAGCCATGCTCTGTCCGTCCACCTTCACGATGACCTGGCCGGCGCGCAGCCCCGCGCGGGAGGCGGGAGAATTATCCATGGGTGCCACGACGGTGGCCCTCCCGTTCTTCATCTCGATCTGCAGCCCCACCCCGACGTAGCTTCCCTTCAGGAACGAGCGCTCCTCCGCCACCATGTGCGGGGTCAGAAAGCGCGTGTGGCCCGTGTCACCCAGGGCGTTGACCATCCCGTCTATTGCGCCATAGGTCAGGGCTTCCTCCTGGAGGGCGGGGCGGTCCACGTAGTTCTTCTGGACCACGTCCCATACCTCCTGGATCAGGGAGAAGTCCAGGGCCAGCCGGCCGCCACTCGCTCCGGTGCCGCTCTGCGGAAGGGACCGCTGAACCGTGAAGCCTGCCAGGAACGCAACCGCCAGGGAGAGAACGACGGCTGCCGAAAACACGACGCGACGCGGTATTTTTGCCATGCAGTAAGATAATAGTGCGGCAGAACGCGGGGAGGCAAAAGTGGACAATCGGCGGCGCCGGGCTCCCCTCGCACGGGTGACGGCTCTTTGATAAGGTCCTGAAATGAAATTCAAGGCCCCCTCGAAGGTCATCATCGCTCTCACCATCTCCCTGGTCCTCTGGGCCTCCGCGTTCGCCGCCATCCGTGTCGGCCTGCGCGGCTATGGTCCGGGCCAGCTGGCGCTGCTGCGCTTCACCGTCGCCTCTATCGTCCTGCTCGTCTATTCGCTGGTCACCCGGCAGCCGCTGCCGAAGCTGCGCGATCTGCCGATGCTGCTCGTGCTGGGCTTCCTGGGATTCTTCGTCTATCACGTCGGCCTGAATGCCGGGGAGGTGGTGGTCCCCGCGGGGGCGGCGAGCTTCATCATCGCCTCCGTGCCCGTCTTTTCCACGCTCCTGGCCGCCGTGTTCCTGCGCGAACGGCTTGCACCGACCGGCTGGATCGGGGCTGCGATCTCCTTCTGCGGCGTGGCGCTGATCTCGCTGGGGTCCGGGCACGGGCTGAAGTTCGAGCCGGCGGCGCTCCTGATCGTGCTCGCTGCAATCGGGGAGAGCATCTATTTCGTGCTGCAGAAACCCCATCTCGGCCGCTACACGGGGCTTCAGCTCACCACCTATACCATCTGGACGGGCACCCTCTTCATGCTGATCTTTCTCCCCGGCCTGATCGGCCAGGTACAGACGGCACCCGTGGGCGCGACCCTTGCCGTGGCGTACCTCGGCATATTTCCCGCTGCCATCGGCTATGTTCTCTGGTCGTATGCGCTCTCCAAGGCCGATGTCTCGCGGGTGACCAGCACCCTCAACCTGTCCCCGATACTGTCGCTGCTCATTGCGTTTCTCTGGCTGGGAGAGGTCCCCTCGATTCCTTCCCTCATCGGGGGACTCATCACGATTGGCGGTGTCATATTGCTGATCACGCGGGGCAAGGCGCGCAGGGCGGAGCCGGCTGCCTCGGAGCAGGCCTGAGAGGGCCCGCCGGCGAACGAGTCCGCGCCTGTGCGGCGCCCGACTGTCGGTCGACGCGGCGATACTTTCGGAAAAAGCTTGCGCGCGGCGCCGTTTCGTCATAGCCTTGTGCCGCGCGCATGAAATGTTATCGCATAGCACTGATTTATAACACGTTCACCGAGGCGGCCTCCGAGGCCCGCGCCGACCGCGGCAGCGGCCGGGACCTGAAGCTGATGATCAGGCGCATGACGCGCGCCCTGCGCTCGCTGGGACACACGGTCACCGCCGTGCCGCTTGCCAACGACATCTCGGCGTTCCAGCGCCGGCTGATGCGCCTGAAGCCCGACGTGGTCTTCAACCAGTACGATGACGTGGTGCACGGGGCCCTCTACGAAATGCGGGTGGCAACACTGGTGCGCATCATGGGGTTTCCCCTCACGGGCAGCCCCGCGCTGGGCCTGGGGCTGAGCCGCTACAAGTACATGTCGGCCAGCCTCCTGCAGGGGGCCGGCATCCCCATCCCGCTGTACACCTCGCTTCTGGAGCGCATCGGGGACATTGACAAGCGGCCCTGGCAGTTCCCCCTCATCGTGCAGCCCAGCCAGGAGCATGCCGGCATCGGCACCGACCGGGATTCCGTGGTGGAAAGCAAGAGCGCGCTGCGCGCGAAGGTCCGCGAGATCCTCGCCACCTACCGCCAGCCGGCGCTTGCCCAGCAGTTCCTGCCGGGCCGCGAGTTCAACGTGGGGTTCGTGGGGGGCAAGAAGCTGAAGATACTGCCCCTCGCCGAGGTCGACTATTCCCGGCTGCCGGAGGAGATTCCCCCCATCATGTCCTACGCCTCGAAATGGATGGAGGACACCACCGAGTACCAGAAGATCCGCGTGATCTGTCCCGCGAAGAAGGTCGACCCGGTCCTCGCCGCGACCATCGCGGACACCGCCGTGCGGGCCTTCCGTGCAGTCGGGGGATGGGGCTATGGCCGGGTGGACATCCGTCTGGACCAGGACTCGGTGCCGCGCGTGCTTGAGGTCAATTGCAACCCGCTCCTGGACTCGGGGGTGGGGCTGGCGCGATCTGCAAAGAAGGCGGGGATCAGCTACCCGGACCTCCTGCAGCTCATCATCACGGCGGCCTTCGAAGGCCCGCCCTTCGACCTCGACCTGCCGATTTACTTTTCCCCGGGGCGCAAGCCGAAGACCGCCCAGTGGAGCCCCGCGTAGGGAGCGCCGCAGGGGCCGCGTCGGGGGGCGTGCCGCCTACCCCGTGAGCCGGCCGCTCGTCGAGTACTCTATTGCCAGGGAGACCAGGAGCGCCACGGTGTCCATGGTCTTTTCGGGCCCCTGCGTGCGCGGATAGTACAGCTTCAGTGATGAGGCGCGGGTTTCCAGCTTTTTCAATATCGCCTCCACCTCTTCCTCCTCGAGGCCCGAGTAGCGCACCGTCCGGCTGACGAGCCCCGGGTGGTGCTTGTGGAAGAGATCCGCGGCCGGGACCGGCGCCTTGGTGCGCACCGCGGGGAAGAGCTCGCGCAGCTTGTCATCCACGTAACCCTGTGCCGCCCTGCGCAGGCGCTTCGCCTTCTGGCCGTAGTGCTCGGCAAGGAGGATCTTCATTGAGGCAACGGGGCGTGCAAGACGACGGCGGAAGTGGGTCGGGGGAGTCCTGGCGATCTCCTTCACGAGCTGGTCGACGTACAGGAGCTTGTTCAGGGCAGGCCAGTTCTGGTACGCCCGCCGCCACCCCGAGCGGGGCGTCAGCCAGACGGCGAAGGTCTCCGCGAAATCCTCGTCGGGGTGCTTCTGGGCATACGTGCGGCCGTGCCCGTAGGCCTCGATGTGTCGAACGAAATGACGGCTCCACCGCTCGGGGCGGAAGTCTTCCCTGTAGGGCCGGGAGAAGACACCGAAGAGAGTGCGCCACTCCTCGCCCTCCCAGAAGCGGTAGGCATAGTTCATCGCATGGCCTGCCTCGTGGCGGAGCAGCATCATCACTTCATCATCGTCCTCTATGACGCCCGTCTGCTCTTCTTCCAGGTGTCGGAGCTTGGGATCGGCGAGGTAAAAAGGGATGCCGATGATCGGCACCCGGTCGGGGCAGCCCCAGCCGTCGGTAAGATAGAACTCCGGCATGAAGCCGATGCGCTTGGCAGCGAGCTCCCTGTGAAGGCGGCGGGTGAAGGGCTCCAGAGCGGATCCTTCGATGCGTAGAGGGAGATCGGAGATCCTGGTGTTCAGGAGCTCGAAGCGTATCGTCTCCCATCCCTGTACTATGGAAATGATGTGTTCGTCACCCATGGGCGGCTTGGGCGCATCGACAGCGCCCGCCTATACTAACGAATTTACAGGGATTGAGGTAGGGCGGCGACGGTTGCTATGATGATGAACGAAGTGAGCGGCGATTCGCCTGAAAAAACAGCTCTCCCGGAGCGTATCGCGGCCCTCCCGCCCCTGTCGGAAGGCCGGTATGGCACGTACGTCCTTGCTCTGCATGAAATTACGGAATGGCTCATCAGCGGCAGTCTCCCGGCCCCCCCGGAAGCCGGCTTTGCCGCGCTCCTGAAAGAGCATGGAAAGCGTTTGAAGGCGGGCGGGCGCGCCACGGGCGAGCTTTCCGTGCTGGGACGCATAGCGGCAGAGCACGAGATCGCCCTGCACGCGATGGGGGCAGCAGAGGAGCTCGACGTCGAGGAGGCACGTGGCGCCACGCACAACTTTCTGCGCTTCTGCGCCCTCTCAGGTATCGAGAATCCGGCACTTGAAACCCTGAAGAAGAAGCTTTCTTCCTGGAAAAGGAAACACTCCCTCCCGGAGGAGCAGCCCTCCGTGCTGAGCGGCATGCGCGCAGATCTGTCCACTAACCCCCGAGACATGGGGAAGCTCCTTGCGCAGACGGTGACCTGGGCGCAGGACAAGCAGCGCCTTGCCGAGCTTGAAGGGGAGACGATGCGGATAGCTTCCGCCCTCGCAAGGGAAGCGGCGCAGCCGGGCGGCGAAGCACGTCGCGTGGAGCTGGAGGCCGACCGCGCGGCCCTGGAGGAGGAGAAACGCACGCTCACCGCGCGCCTTGAAGGCTACCGGGACCTCGATCGGTACGTGCAGCACGTCAGCCGCTTCTCCCTGTACACGCGCACACGCATTGACTACGAGCGCGGCGTCATGGAGCTCACCCCCGAGCAGAACGAGGCGCTGGAGGGCATCAGGCCGGGGTTCGACTTCCTGATCCGCGGCGGGGCGGGCACGGGAAAGACCATTGTGCTCCTGCACGCGCTGGGCAGGATGAAGGGCGTGCGGGAGTCGGAGCTGGACCTGCGCCCCGGCACCCGCATCCTGTTTCTCACCTACACGAGCACCCTGGTGAAGTACGACCGCTACGTGGCGGAGATACTGAAAGAAAACGAGGCCGATGGGCTGATCTTCACGGCCGACAGCTTTTTCCTCTCCCGTCTGACCCTTCTCGGACAGGCCCAGCGGGTGGACTATGCCGTCATGGCCCGGCTGGCGGAAAAGCACAACAGCACGGGGTTCTACACGGCGCAGGAGCTTGCCGTGGAGATCGAGGAGTTCCTTTTCGGCAACCTCGTCACCCGCGGGGAATACGTGGAGCAGATGATCCAGCGCCGGGGCATGCGCCAGCCGCTGAGCGCGGGGCAGCGGGCCGCCGTGTGGGGGATCCGGGAGAAGATCGTCGAGGAAATGGAGCACGACGGACTTCTGAGCAGGAACTACTCCCGCCTGAAGCTCATTGAGCACATGAGCGCATGCCCCGATGACCCGGCGCTGAAGAACCTCGACGTCGCCTTCGTCGATGAGTCCCAGGACCTGTGCGCCGCCGACCTCAGGGCGCTGAAGCTGATGACGCACCGGGGACTGGTCATGGCGGGTGACACGGGGCAGAGCATCTACGGGGTGGGCTCCCCATACCGGCGCGCCGGGGTGGACATCGCGGGCCGCTCACGCGTCCTGCACACGAGCTTTCGCAACACCATCCCCATACACGAGGTGACGGAAGCCTACCGGAAGCTCTCAGGGCTCGATGACGACGAGGCGGCAGGAACTACCGCCTTCCGCGAGGGACCGGTTCCCGAGCTGTACATGGCCCCATCCCGGGAAGAGCTGGCGCGGCTTTTGCTGCGAAAGGCGGCGCTGTTCATCGACAGGCTGGGCTACGATCCGGAGAACCTGACGGTGCTCGCCCCCACCCGCACTGACCTGGCCACCATCGGGGACATGCTGGGGCACGCCGGCTACCAGCACGCGAACATCCGCGACGATGATTTTTCCTTCAAGCAGAGAAAGACCATACGCCTGTCGACGCTGCACTCCAGCAAGGGGCTGGACTTCGCCGTGGTGCTCCTGTACCTGCCGGCGCTCAGCCCGCGAACTGACTACGACGAAAAGACAGGGGACACCCTCACGCGCAACCTCATCTACGTGGCCATGACCCGTGCAATGGACAACCTGAACGTGTTCACGCTGGAAGGGGCCCACGAGGCGCAGCACGAGGAGCCGCTGCAGGACCTGCTGCGCGTATTCGCCCGCAGCCGCGCCGCGCAGGGGGGATAGGGCTGACTGCCGCGTCGCACGCCGCCCACCTGCCCGCATGGCGCTAATCACATCACCAGCGCCATGCTGGCGAACCCGCCCGCCGCATTGGTCGGGCCATCCGCGCCGTCGGTGGAGAACGACAGGAAGTGAGTGCCCGAGAGAAGACGCGGCTCTCTTTCCATCTCGCGCAGGAATGCCACGGCCGTCTCGGTGTTTCTTCCGCCTCTGCCGGCTCCGCGCACCGTGACCGTCGTCTCCCCGCCGGCCAGCAGGCACGCGGGGCGCTTCGCGGCAAGACCGCCGGCGCCTATGTCTTTCGCCGCCGCGGCCAGGACACGGGCCACCTCGCGGCACTCGCCTTCCACGTGCGAGCTGAGGAGGACCGTGTCGTATCCGAGCCGCCGGTGAGCACTCGGATCCTCCCCCGTGGCCCGGTGCCCCGCGCCCGGCTTCACCACGATGATGCCCGCGTCGATCCTAGCGCCCAGCAGCCCCTCGACTGCCCGCGCCATGGGTCGGGAGGCCTTTCCAAACCCTATGACGAATATGCGGGAATACGCGCCCAGGTCGAACGAGAGAGCGCCGCCGGGTGCGTTCACGCTCAGGCGTTCGCCGTCGATGCGCAGGCATGATCCGATGATTGCCTCGGGGTCCACGGAGTCCAGGGCCGCGCGCGCGATCTGACGGAGGTCATGGCGGGGGTCGGTCATTATGGGGAGATCATAGGCAGGGTCGGGGAGAAATGAAAGCAGGAGGGAAGCCGCCCGGGCATACGCTGCTGGCCCAGGCTGGACATTCCCTCCCCCGCAGAATCACTTTATCGAAAAGCCCTTCTTTTGCGCCTGCTCCTTCACCGATGCGAGCATGGCCTCTTCGAGGGTGCCCTTCGCCGGCGCGTTCTTCACGGCATTCGCGACGAACGTGCGCCGCTTCTCATTGGCGTCGTTGATCTTCTTCTGTATCTCGGCCCTCTGCACCGCGAGGTCCCGCACGAACTTTTCCTTCTGCGGCTGGCTCATCGTGCGCATGGCGGGGGGCAGCTGGTCGTCCTTTATCTTTCCGAGGTCCACCGACTTGCTCTGCACGGCGTCCAGGAGGTCCCAGCCCGCGTTCGAGTAGGCGCCCCCGGCCTTTGCCACGGAGCGCTGCACCGTTGCCTCCGCTCCCATGGCCGCCGCGTTCGAGTCCTGCTCAGCCTGGCGTTCCTTTCGCGCTTCCCCTTCACTGCCGTAGCCGACGTAGGTGGCATTCAGCTCGTTGCCCAGCCGCACGATGTCCTTGTCGAAGGGGGTCGCGATGGCTTCCACGACATGGTCCTGGTCTATGCTCATGTACATGCCGTCGGCCACCTCCGCGCCGTTCTTCCACTTCCCCTCGACGCCCTCCTGGAAGCCGCCGCAGAAGATCGTGTTCACGATGATGCCTTTCCTGATGGCGCGGCCGCAGGCGGTTGCATAGGGGTCAGGTCCCTGGGTGAACTCTTCGTTGCCCGCTATGTAGATGACCTTCAGCACGTCCGCGGCGCTGCTCCATGAGAGCTTCTGCACCGCCTGGTCGATGACCATCCCGCAGTACTCGCTGCCGCCGTCTGTGCTCAGTTTGAACAGCTCCTCGGAAATCCTGTCGAGGTCCGTCGTCAGGTCGGAGACCTTGCGGATGTAACCCTGGGACTCGGGCAGCCTGTCGTTGCCGTACTCGTAGAGCGCCACCTCCAGCGATGGGGCCTTGCCGCCGCGGCGTGCCCGCGCCAGCTCGTTGACCACCTTCCACAGCTGGCTCTTTGCCTGGTCGATGAGCCCGTCCATCGAGTTGCTGGTGTCAAGCAGGATAGCCAGCTGGATGCGCTCCTCGCCGATTGCAAGGCCCGCGGATGCCACCAGCAGTATCATCGCCATGAGCATCAATTTCCGATTGCCAAAGAAGTTGTTCATAACCATTCTCCTTCTCATTCCAGGGTAGTGCACCCCTGGGAACGGTTGCCATGGGAGCGAAAAAAAAGGGTAAAAGAATTGTAAAATGATGTCGGGGAGGAACTTGGGCCCGCCGGAGGGCTGCCCTGGCGCGGCGCTGGCGTGCCGATATTTTGGCTTGCTTGAGCGCGCTTCCGGGAAGTACGTTTTCAGAAGGTTCGAGAGAGGAGGACCGCCTGAAAGCCCCTGCCAAGTCTGGAACCCGATTGCACGCGCCGATCGGTACGATACACCGCTCGATCGAGCTCCTGCGCACCGCGCTGGAGGACCTGGGAGCCGCGATGCCTCTCTCCGAGGTCGAGAGGCTGGGCATCCTCATCAACGAGGCGATGAGCGCCCCTGCCCGCAGCTTCCACACCCCGCAGCACGTCATCGACCTTGCCGACCCGGAGAGTCCCCACACCACCCTGGCCGCGCTCTTTCACGACCTTGTCTATTACCAGGTCGATCACGGGCTTCACCCGCAGATCTCTTCTGCGCTCGCCCCGAGCATCGGGTCCCGGGACAGGCGGATGTGGCTGCGGCCAGGCGCGGAGACTGACGACCGCGCCCTTGTCCTTACGATGGGGGTGTTCGGATTCAGCGCCGGCCAGCAGCTTGAGCTTTCCGCCGGCATGAACGAGTTCCTGAGCGCGCTGGTCATGAACCGCTCCCTGGCCACCGTGGTGGGTGAGGCCGACCTTATCCTTTCCACCGCGTGCATCGAGGCCACCATACCGTTCCGCAAGAATGACGCGGAAGGCCGCACGGCGGCCGAGGTGCTCGAGCGGCGCCTGGCGCGGACGGCGCGGGAGATGGGCGTGGAGCTGTCGGAGGAAAGGATCCAGCAGGGCGTACGCTGGGCGGTGACGTTCGCCAACCGCGACGTGGCCAACTTCGGCGAAAAGGAGGTCACCCGCTTCCTCGACAACACGTGGAAGCTGCTTCCCGAGACCAACCCGTCCCTGCGCACCCAGGGGGTCTATTCGATCAGGAGCTATCGAGCGGCGCTGCAGGGCATGGAAGGCTTCCTGCGGTCCCTCGATCCGCGCACGATCTTCGCGCAGCACCGGGACGCGCCGCCCGCCGAGGAGTACCGCCGCATGGTGCGCCGGGGCGAACGCAACGTCGGCATGGCGAGCGAATACCTCGGCATCAAGCTCCTGACCGCGGCCATCCTTGAGGCGCTGGCGCAGATCAGCGGGGGTGATGCACCGGTGGCGTTTTTCATGGGAGAGCTCGATGCGCGGCACCGGGGAAGCAGGCTGGAGGACTACCTGCCGGGCGATCATCTGCCGAAAGGGCTGCCCTTGGATGCGGCGTTGCTGGATCTTCTCTCCAAGGGCCGGGCCAGCACGTCCCCCTTCGACCTGCAGAACTCACCGCTTTCCCTGTTCATCTACCTGCGTCTGGGCACCGAGGGATTCCGCCGGCACCTTTCGCAGGCCTACCGGCTTTTCGAGGGCGCCCTTGCGCCGCAGGACTTCCTCGATGAGCTGCCTGGCCCCATGATTGCCGCAATCGCACGAGCGTGCGCGCACATGGCATTCACCCGGGCGGAAGCCCTCACCGCATACGCGGAGTCACGAGCCGCCCGCGCCTGAGTCGTGGCCGCGGCCCAGGGGCTGCCGCCCGCGCCGCCCTCCGGGAAGAGTCTACAGGAACCTCCTGACCAGCGCATCGATCCAGGATGCCGGAAGGAAGCTCAGAAATGCCCGCAGGGGATCGTTGCCCACCCTGATGAGCCGCCGCGGCCGAAGGCTCACCAAGGCGTCGACGATGACCTGAGCGACCCTGGCCGGCTCCATGCCTGTTTCCATTTCCTTCCCGAGCACTTTCCTGGCGCGCCGCAGCGCGTCCCGGTATGCAGGCACCCGCGAACTCCTCTCCAGGCTCACCGCTACGCTTCTCAAAAGCAGCGTCCTGATGGCACCCGGCTGGATGACGGTCACGCTGGTCCCCAGCCTCGAAAGCTCGCGCCCCAGGGTCTCCGCGTACGTCTCCAGGGCCCGCTTGCTCACCACGTATGGACCGGTGAACGGCATCGCCGCCCGGGTTGATTCGGAGGATATGAAGATGATCCGCCCCCGCGCCTCCCGCAGGAGAGGGAAGAACTCATTGACCACGCGGACGGCGCCCATCAGGTTCACCTCCAGCGCCCGGCTCACCAGCTTCTCGGATACCTCGATCAGAGGTCCCCCGGCGTAGATGCCCGCCGCGCAGACAATGCCGTCCAGGCCTGCTTCAGACTGCCGGAGTGTCTCCCGCGCCTTTCGGACGGAGGCATGGTCCGTCACGTCCATCAGCAGGGGGAGAGTCCGCTCGTTCCTGGGGTATCTTTTCAGGGCACGGGCGTCGGCGTCGGCCGCGAAAACGAATGCTCCGCGCTCCACCAGAAGCGCGGTCACTGCCGAGCCGAGACCCCCGCAGGCGCCGGTGACCAGGTACGTGCGCATTTCACCATGACGATCGGTCGCGGGGCTCGTCAGTAGTCCTCCGCGCTCGCGGGTGCGGTCGGGAAATCGAACCCGAAGCCGGCCCCGATGATCACCTGGTCGGGGAAGGCGTAGCCGAAGTCCAGCCCGATCGCCAATCCGGGGAATTTGAAAACCACCCCCGGGTTGATGACGAATGTCGGTCCCAGGGGGGTGAATGAAACGCCCACCCGCAGGGGAAGGGCAATGCCCCTCATCAGCATCACGGCCGGCCCGCCCACCACGAAGAAGGAGCCGTCGAAGGCGTACCCCAATGCCGCTGACAACCCGACGAGCGTTGAGGGGAAAATCATCCCCGTGTAGGCAATCCCGACGTAGGGTCCCGGCATCCCGATACTGAAGAGGACGCTGTGCATTCCGTAGACCGTACCGCCGGCGGCCGGGGGATTCTCCGCGGGCGTGGCAGCCGGGGCAGCGGCGGCCGCAGGTAGGCTCAGGGTCATGTCGCTGATCTTCCACTGGCCGTACTCGAGGGACCAGGCAATCTCCTTCTGTTTTCCCCCGATCACGAAGGCCGTGCGGATGCCGTCCCTGCTGCCGATGGCCGATTCGTCGGCGGGGTTGATCCCCTTGAACTCGACCACCGAGCCCGCCTCGTGATCGACCTCTGCGGAGAAGAACCAGTAGATCGAGGTCCTCATTGCTTCCACAGGGTCGTCGAGGAACCAGTCCGTGAACTTCTTCTGGTCCTGGGCGCTGCTGAGCACCGCCTGGTACGCCTGCCAACCCTTCTCCCCGACGATGGCGTAGGAGATGTACTTGTTCACGTCCTGGTCCACGGGGTTGTCGCTGTTCAGATCACCGGTGAGGATCGCTGCGCTCTTCAGCAGCTCGCTGCGAAGACCGGCGGGGTTTGCGGCAAGCTTCTTTGCCTTCCGGGCCCTCTCCAGCACTTCGGACACGTACCGTGCCGGGATTGCGAAGTTCGTCGATTCGCGCTTGAGCGCCTTCAGGGTATTCACGCCCACCACCGAGTACCCGATGGGCGCGGAGGGATCCTTGACCAGCAGGGGGCCGCCGCTGTTTCCAGGGTCGATGGGAGCCGAGTGCTGGATGAGGTAGGAGTAGGAGGGGTCGATGCGTGCGTGGGAGTTGGTGATAGTGCCAAGGGAAACCTGCCAGAGAGGCTTTCCTCCGAAACCGGGGAATCCCGCAGCCACGACCTCGGTGAGGTCCTTTGCAGGACGCGCGTCCAGTCGAAACCCCGCCTTGAAGATCTTTTGGGCACCCGGGAACTGGATCACCGCAAGGTCCATCTGGTTGTCAACGTACAGGATCGGGCAATCGGCGAAGACCTTCTGGTCACCTTCCACGCTTTCCAGGTACGCGTTCACCTTTTCCGCGCCGATCACGACGTGCCTGTTGGTGATGAGGTAGTTCTGCCCGTCGCTGTCCACGACCACCCAGCCCGTGCCATGCGCATATTCCCCGGCCATGCCCGTGAAATACGCCTGCGCTCCCGTGTCACCCTTGTCCCCGAAGTATTGCGCCAAGTCGAGAAAAAGCGACCGCGTCTTCTGGTGGTACACGGGCTTCACGATGAAGATGTAGTCCTTCAGCTCTGCATGAAGGAGGGCCGTCGGGAGGATGAGCACGAAGATGAGCACAAGGACAGCGGGACATTTTCGCATGGAACCTCCTTCGGATTTCAAATAATTGAAACGCCGTTCTCACCCGCTGTCAAGAAAAATAGAAAAAAATGAGATTTTTCCTGCGTCTCCTGCGGTAGGCATGCTCGACCGGCGCATTTCAGTGACGGAATTTTTCCCCGCGGTGTTATGGTGTACGGGGGCCGCGAAAGGCGCCCCAGGAGAATACGCATGAGAGAAAGACGGGCGGGTGAGTTCATCGGTGCCGCGGTATTCAGCGTCATCATTATTGTTGCAATGAACACGGCGCCGATCTGGCGGCCGCTGACGCACGGCGTCGTGCTTCCTCGCTGGAGTGACATCCTCTGGGCTGCCAATCTCTCCCTTGCCGCGCAGATGGTGGGCAACCTGCTTCTTGCCGCCTACCGGCCCCCGTGGTTCCTCACGCTGATGCAGACGGTGTTCGCCGCCGGGGGGCTGCTTTCCGTCATCGTGTTCTTTCTCGTTTTCCCGCTGAACTTCTCCCTGGTGGTCGGCGCGTGGCTGAACACCCTGGTATGGCTCGTGCTGATTGTCGGCATAGCCGGCTCCGCCATAGCCCTGGTGGTCAACCTGGTGCGCTTCATCGTGGCCGTGGTGCGCATGGGCACCGGCTCCGCCGAGGCCGCGGGCAGCGGCGGGCAGGAATAAGACAGCCGGGGTTCAGTCCAGCGGCGCGAACTGCGCCGTGAAATGGCGCAGCACGGGTGCCTGGTAGGAGAGCCTGTAGCCGCGAAGCTCGCCGAGATGCTTCGCCAGGTGGCCGATCATCTCCACCATGTAATCCACGTGACTCTGCGTGTACACGCGCCGGGGAATGGCAAGGCGGAGAAGCTCGCGGGGAGCCGGCCGTTCTTCGCCGGTCTTCGGGTCACGCGAGCCGAGCATGACTGAGCCGATCTCCACCGATCGGATGCCGATGTGGCGGTAGAGTGCGACGCTCAGTGACTGGCCGGGAAACTGGTGCCAGGGCACCTGGGGAAGCACGGCCCCGGCATCGATGTAGACCGCGTGTCCCCCGATGGGCCGGATCACCTTCAGCCCGGCAGCCTGGATGCCCTCGCCGAAATACTCGGTGGAGCGCACCCGGTAGGCCAGGTAGTCCTCATCGAGAATCTCCCCCAGGCCGATGGCAAGGGCCTCCAGGTCGCGCCCGGCAAGACCGCCGTAGGTGGGAAAGCCCTCGGTGATGACCATGAGGCTGCGCACCGCCTCCGCAAGGCCCGGGTCCCCGATGGCCAGGAACCCGCCGATGTTTCCGAAGGCGTCCTTCTTCGCGCTCATCAGCGCTCCGTCGCACAGGGAGAACATCTCGCGGGCAATCGAGCGCACGTCCCGCTCCGCGCATCCCGTCTCCCGCCTCTTGATGAAGAACGCGTTCTCCGCGAAGCGGGCCGCGTCGAGGAACAGCGGGATGCCGTGGGGAGAAAGCAGCCGACGGGTTTCCCTGACGTTCTCCAGGGAGACCGGCTGCCCGCCGACGGAGTTGTTGGTTGCCGTGATGATCACCAGGCGCACCCGCGCCGCGTTCTTCGACAGGTACCTGCCCAGGGCGTCCAGGTCGATGTTGCCCTTGAACGGGGCATTGGACTGCGTGTCTTCGGTCTCCCTGCAGGGCATGTCCAGCGCCTCGGCGCCCGAGTGCTCGATGTTCGCCCGCGTGGTGTCGAAATGGGTGTTGCCAATGACCACGTCGCCCTTCGACAGGGCGAGGGCCTGCATGAGGAGGAACTCCGCCGACCGTCCCTGGTGGGTCGGGATGACATTCGGGAAGCCGGTCAGCTCGCGGACGGTCTTCTCGAAGCGCTGGAAGCTCGGCGAGCCGGCGTAAGACT
>JBEKVA010000048.1:0-15561 GCA_049514475.1 Spirochaetia bacterium | reverse complement strand
ATGTGATACTTGATATCGTAGACCGAATGAGCTCCGTGCTGATATTCCATTTCCAATATCCTTACATGCTAAAGCTGTTCGCCTAAAGGCGAAGGATTTAAACCTGGTAGTGGAAATTAAAAAGGATAGATAACCAGGCTGACAGCGGCGTACGGGCCGTGTTCAGACCAAACTGATCCGGTGTGCCCGCCTACCTGCCCGACGACATGTGGGGGTATCCCTGCTGCCTTCGCGTCTCGAAAAGCAGGATGCCGGCGGCAACCGAAACATTGAAGGAATCGACGTGGCCGGCAGCGGGAATGCTCACCAGGAAATCGCACCTTTCCCGCACCAGGCGATGCAGGCCGGTGCCTTCACTTCCCATGACGATGCATACCTTGCCGTTCATGTCCAGCGTGTCGGTGGTTTCCCCCGCGGCATCCGCGCCGAAGATCCAGAAGCCGTTTTCCTTCAGCAATTCGAGGGCGGAGGGAATGTTGGGCACCACGGCGAGGGGAACGTATTCGCTGGCCCCGGAGGATACCTTGGCCACGGTGGAGCTTTCCTGCGCGGAGCGCCGGGAGGGAATGATGACAAGCTCCGCCTGGAACTGGTCGGCGGAACGGAGGATCGCGCCGAGGTTCTGCGGGTCCGTGATGCCATCAAGCACGATGACCAGGGCCTTTTCCACCGCGAGGGCCTGCAGGTGGTGCTTGAGGGTCGCCTTCTGCGCGGATGAAGCCCGTTCGAGAACGAGCAGGGCGCCGCGATGAGCCTCCGAACCGCACAGGCGCGTGAGCTCGGCGTCCTCCACGTCGCTCACCGGCACGCCCTTCTTCTCCGCCAGCTCACGCAGCCCGGCAATGCGCGCATTCTCCCGGGAGATCATCAGCGAGCCGCTGGCGCTCTTGCGAAGCGCTTCCTCGATGGCGTGGAATCCGAAAACGTGCTCAGGCACCTGTCACTTCCCTCCGAAGTCCTTGATGACGTCAGGCTTCCCGCTGCCCGTCGTGTCGCGCTCGTAGCGCTGTATGTATTTGCCCTCCAGCAGGTAGACCCAGATATCGATCTTGCCGTTGAACCGGGAATCGATCTCGACCCGCTGCAGGACGCCGCCCTGGTAATAGAAGAAGGTGTCCATCTTCCCGTCGTGGTTGTAGTCCAGCTCTTCCCGGGATAGGTTGCCCTTCCTGTCGTAGTATACCCTGTAATCGATGAGCCCGTCACCAGCAAGCGAGGTCTCCACCATGCTGTTCGGGCTGCCCTGCGCGGCGGCTGGCGGGGGGGTGATGGCAAACGGCGGCGCCTCGGCTGCGGCAAGCGGGACGACGAGCAGGGCGAAGGCCGTTGCCAGCCCCGCGAGGAGTGTGCGCCGTGTTTTGATCACCCTTCCCCATCGACAGGGCCGCCCATAAAATTCAGGACGGCTCATTCCTTGCGGAAGACCAGCACGTTCTGGTGGATGAGGGACGGGATGTACGAGTACTGGTAGCCATAGAGATGCAGCTTCTTCGAGACATCGTACCAGACGAGATTGGCCTTCCACACAAGGCCGGGGATTGCGGAGAGCGTGTCGGCCAGCTCCGCGGAAAGGCAGTGGTAGCGATTGTCCCGGTACATGTCCCCAATGAAGGTCAGCAGGTACCCCGAGGTCTTCAGCAGCGCCGCCGCGCGGCCGAACACGTCCCCCATCGCCGAAAGCCACTCCCCCTTGGACGCATAGGGGTGCTCGGTAAAATGCGAAAGCTTGCTCGCGCGCACCGGTCTCGCTTTCTCCCCCACCCTCTTGAAGGTGCCGCGCGAGCGGCCCGCGCTGTCCATCTTCCAGTAGGGAACGTCGGTGAGGATGCAGTCGAATCTCCGCTCGGCCATGCCCGCAAGAGCGCCGCGGGCGTCGGCCTGAATGGTTTCCTGCACCGCGATCCCTTCCCGCTGGCACACCTCGCGGTATATCTCTATCCATTCATGGTTGAGATCCACTCCCACCGCCGTGCGGCCGCAGAGCGACGCGCCCAAGAGCACGCCCCCAACCCCCATGAACGGATCCAGGACGCTCTGGCCCTCCTTGGTGAACGCCCGCAGCAGGTCCGCGCAGAGGTCGGGGGGCTTCTGCCCGCCGTGACGGCTTCGGAGCGCATGCTGGAGATTCGGCGGGTACGGCTTGGTAATCACCGACCGGGTCCAGAAGACCCATTCCCGGCCCGTCAGGTCATTGACCCTGTTGTTCTCCGAGTAAAACCCGCGCGAGCGGCCGTTCTCGTCGAGTATCTCCTTCTTGCTGCCCGTCACGCGTCCCGCCCCTGCCCGCCGGCGGTATGGAACAGATATTCGATGAGGCTGCGCCGCGACGACACGCCGGCCCCGTTGCCGAAAACGGGATAGGGGATCTCCATGACACTCACCGCGCCGCGCTCCGAGAGAATGCCCTGGATCTCCTCCCGTGAAAGAATGCCTTCCGAGCTGTAGGAGAGAAACATGTGCGGGGCCCGGGTTTTCGCGGCGAGACGACGCAGAGCGTCCGCCGCATCCGACCTGCGGGAAAACGGGCTGCGCAGCCCGGTCCTGTCGAACTTGCGCGTCTTGCCGAACAGCGGGGGTTTCTCCCAGCGCGCCAGGTTCTCCAGCACGTGATAATTGTCGCAGTACTGTCTTCCATTATACGGAGGATCGTAGTAGGCGACATCGACCGCACACCGCGGCGCGGCCGCGATCATGTCGTCTTCGATCACCTCGATGGAGGCACTCGGCAGGGTTTCCAGCGGCCGCAGGGAAAACGGAGTGCGCACCCTCTCGTCGACCATGTGCCGGCCCTCGACAAAGCTGTCGCTGCCGATGTTTTTCAGGAAGGCGTCGTATTGGCCGAGGGTGTTTGCCACCCGGTCCGCGGAGAGCAGGAAGCTGGCCAGCAGGATGTCGTGCTCCGCGGCGCTGATGAGCTCCCCCCGGCACAGGAGCGCGATCTCCTCGCGCACGGCATCCATGCGCGTGCAGTTTTCCTCAGTGAAATAGGTGCCCGCGTAGTTTGCCGTCACGTAGCCGCGCGCGGGGGGCAGCGCGTTCAGCCGGCCCATCAGCTCGGGGACGCGCGGGCTGGACGCGGTGAACCCGCGGAGGATGGCGCAGTTGGAGCGCAGCGTGTCGACCGCGACGATCCGCTCCGCGCCCCTGCGGGCCATGGCGAAGCCCACGGCGCCGGTGCCGAAAAAGCCGTCGAGGAACACGCGCGGGGTGCCGGCGATGGCGCAGATGCGGTCGGCAATCCATTCCCGCAGCAGTCTCTTGGATCCGAGGTATTTCCGCGTGAAGGGGCGGAAAGGCGCTTCAGCCTTTTCGCGTGTCGTCGATTCGCTCAATGAGACGGTTGACCTTTTCCGCCAGATCGGGGAACGCATCCCCCTTGCGCAGCCGCACCCGGACCCCCCGCTCTCCCGAGAGTACCCTCTCGATATCGCTTTCCAGCCGGTAGACGGGACCCGCGATGCGGTGCGTCGTGAAGATCCCCACGACGATGACCAGCACCATGATGGCCAGGTCGTTCAGAAGAAGCGGGGGGAGAATGGCCATGAGCAGCTCGGGACGCGCAATTCCATCCGCCGCCCTGTAGACAAGAAAGTAGTACAGCCCGATGAGCAGCGCGAAAACCAGGAGCCCCGCAAGAACGAGGGAAAGGGAAACGGCGATCATACGGTACTGCAGCCTGCCGTCGACAACCTTGATACGCCGCTTCACTTTCTCCATGTCACCCTCTCATCCCCCGTAGGTCCGTGCGCACGCCTCGCCGCGGAGCACCTCACGGACGCCCAGGACGAGCGCTTCCAGCTCGTTCTCTCCCGCAAAGACGAGAACCGGCGCGAGAAATGACACGCGCCTGCTGATATCCTGCACGACGCGGTCCGAATACGCCAGCCCGCCCGTGAGCACGACGGCATCCACCCTGCCGCCGGTGAACGCGGCAAGCGCCGCGATGGACTTGGCTATCTGGTAGCAGAGGGCGCTGATGAGCTGGTCGGAGAGCTCCTTATCGAGGCTCCCTGCTCCCCGCGCCGAGCGCTCGATCTCGGGAAAATCGTTGGTCCCCAGGTGAGCCACCAGGCCGCCCTTGCCCGCCACCTTGAGCTGCAGCGCCTGCGGGTCATGCTGGTGCGAGAGCACCCAGCGCATCCAGTCACCGGCAGGGATTGTCCCCGCGCGCTCGATGGCGAAAGGCCCCTCTCCGTCGAGGGCATTGTTGACGTCCACGACCCTGCCGTCAACGTGGATCCCGATGGAGATGCCCCCGCCCATGTGGGCGACGATCAGGGAGCACTCCCTGTACGGCTTGCCGAGACTCTGCGACGCCTTTCGGGCAATGGCCCTCTGGTTCAGGGCGTGGAATATCGATCTGCGCGGGATCTCGGGAACCCCCGAGAGGCGCGCGATGGGATCCAGCTCGTCCACCACGACCGGGTCCACCACGTACGCCTTCACCCCGATCTGCGCCGCAAGCGCGTCGGCAATCAGGGCGCCCAGGTTCGAGGCATGAGTTCCATAGCGGGCGGCAGTCAGGTCGGCCTTCATCTGGTCGTTGACCTCGTAGACGCCGCCCTGCAGCGGTTTCAGCAGCCCGCCGCGCCCCACGATTGCGGATATCTCGGCCAGGGGAACGCCCGACTCTCGCACACCGTCGAGGACCGCCGCCTTTCTCAGCTCAAGCTGGTCCTGGATTCTGCGAAAACGGGCGAGCTCCTCCGCGGGATGGCTCACGCCCTTCTTCCAGACCTCCGTCGTGTCCCTGTAAATCGCGCATTTCGTGGAAGTGGAGCCGGGATTGATGGCGAGTATCGAGAAGCTCATCCGCCGCCATACTACCAGCGGTGAGCGCCACGTATCAAGGCGGGCATGAAAACGCCCCCGAGGCGGGGGCGCTTCAAAGTTACTGGTTAAGAAAACTGTCAGAACGATGGGAACACGACGTTTACGTTGTGGGGGCTTCCCGTGGAAGCAGGCAATGACAGGCCCATGACCTGATAGGTTATATACGGGGGGCTTCCCACACCGGGGTGGTAGTATGCTGCCTGGACCGTATACGTCCCATCGGCAAGCTTCGGGATCGAAATTGCCCAATACGCATAGTAGAAGTCACGACCGGAATATCCGGCTGTTGCGGTCACCGAGGTGGGTCCCACGAATGTGACTGTCATTGTGTCGCTAGGGGAATATCCCCATGACGGTATGTACTCCGACATGTATACGTTGACCGTGTTATTGCTGAATATCGCGTCCAGCATGGCGTCGCAGCTCGACAGAAGGAAAACCGATCCGACGGCCAGCAGCACCAAGGGCAGTATTTTTCTCATCTTCATGTTTTTCCTCCCCCGTTAAAAGTAAAGAGCGAAGTTGAGGCTTATCATGCTGCCATCGGTGAGGTAGCTTGAGTTCCCATGATTGAACAACTGGTCGAAGGCGCCCCTCATGTCATTCCAGGAGGCGAACACCTGCGTCCCTGACAGGTTGATGCCCCACCAGCCGAATTTGACACCTGCGCCGATGCGGCCATTCACTCCCACTCCGCTGCCGCCGTTGGGATCCCTGTAGAATTGACCACCGTAGAGATAGAGCACATTGGGCCCGAGTTCGGCATAGAAGATGATCGGCCTCAGTACGAGCCTTACGCCGACGTCGAACATGTTAAGGAAGCCGGGAACATTGCTGCCCGGATAGTACCAGCCGGTCGTCGGATCGACGTAGCTCGTGGCGTTGTAGACCCAGTAGTCAGGCATGGCGAACGAATCCCAGGAGAAGTAAAGGATATTCCATGCGTATCCGACGTGGAAGTTCACGATTCCCTGCAGGGCATTCGGATCAGTCGAGCTCTGGTTCTGCGCGGGGGTGAAGCCCAGGCCAAGCTCCCATTCCGCGAACGCGGGCACCGCCAAGGCCAGAAGCATGACTACTGCCAGGGGAAGCAGTATTCTCTTCATCTTTCCCTCCTCATTCTGATATCCCCTCAAGAGAAGGGGATGTAGCCACTTTCTGGTATTTGACTACACCCATTATAACACCGCTCAGGGGAAAAACCAGCACTCGGAGGTTCAAAGCCCGCATAGGCGTCGATTCACATCGGAGAGACGTCCTCCCTGTCCACGGCGCCGCCTCCGCCCTCTTCCACCAAGACAAATGTCAGCCTGAAAATGCTTCCATCGGCGGTCGGCTCGTATTCCAGCATGCCGTCATTTGCCTCCGCGAGGTTTTTCGACAGGTACAGCCCAAGTCCGGTGCCCCCGGAGGAGGAGAATCCTCCTGAAAAGAGCCTGTGCAGGGATTCAGGGGACACCCCTCCGGCATGATCGCGTACCTCCAGCATGCTCATTCCGGCGTTCCGCCGGACGCTGAGATGGATGGAATGCGTGTCTTCCTGCTCCCCGTATGCGCTTGCGGCGTTGCAGAACAGGTTCAGGAGCATCTGCTCCACCTCGTTCCTGCGGGCCCGAAAGACAACGCCGGGCTGCAGATCGGATTCGAGAAGGATCCCCCGGGCGCGAAATGCCGCCCTCGTCATGCGGATGAGCTCCCCGAAATCGCGGGACGCATCGATGAGCCGCGGCTCCTGCCGGCCCGCACGGGCTGCCTGTTCCAGCACCCCGACGGCCGATCTCCGGCCAGCCTCCGCGTGCTCCAGGATCAGCCGCAGGCTCGCCTCCCGCGATCCTGGCTGCTCGAGCCCATGCTGAGCGGTTGCCTTGACATCGGCAAGGATGTTCTTGAACTCGTGGGCGGCACCGAGGGCAAGGACCGCGGAAGCCGAGAGCCGGTCACGGGCGGCAAGCGCGTTCTCGGTGGCAGCCAGGCGCGCATACAGCGAATGCCGCGGATTCACATCTTCAGGGCCCGACTCCCCGCGGAAAATCTCCGCGGCAGGGTATCCCTCCTGGATAATGAGCCAGCTCGTGCCCAGCAGCAGGAGGGCAGGCGCGTCGGCGAATGGTTTCAGAGACTCACCAAACCGGAGAAAGGCCTGGCTCACAACGGAGTCCGCCATCCAGAGCCACAACGCTCCGAGAAGGAGGAGCGATGCAGGCGCCCCGAGGAAACGCCGGGCGTTCCAGATGCGGGTGCTTATTGCGGCGGCGAGCAGGGCCATGCCGACGGCGCGAAAGACGGCGAAAGGCGTCGTTCCCCCATACCCGAGCCCGAATGCCAGCAGCGTCACCAGGAGAAAAGTGGCGTTTGAGGCCGCCCATGCCGCGAGGTTCCGTCTCCCCCTGGCGCGAATGAGCGCCGCGCCTCCCGCCCAGGACGCGGCAATTGCGGTCACCGCCCGGATGCAGGAGCCCGCGGGCGCCAGGAGCAGGATGACGAGCAGGGTGAAAAAGACCGCAAGGAGGGCCGGCAGGAGACGCTCAGCGCTTCTGCGGGCCCGGAGCGCCGAAAGAAGAGCCTGCAGGAAGGCAAGAATGACACTGGCGATCGTGGTGATCGCGGGAATAGAGAACACATTCTGCATGTGGAAAAAGGTAATCAATCAGGCTTCATGGCGTCCAATGGCTGGAGGAAAGAAAAAGGCGGGGAAGCGAAAAGGAGGGTGAAAGACTTCCCCGCCGAAAAACACTTTTAGTCGAACTGAGTCTCGCCGCCCATCATGGCGCCCCGCTGGTCGTCGAACATCATACCGGGGCCCCCAGGCTGAGAGCCGTCATCCGCCATGCCCCGTCGGTTCATGAACCCGCGGCGGAACTCCCCGCGCACCCGGTGCATGTAGGCACGGAACCCGTCATCCCCCATGATCTGGCGAAGCTGAAGCTGTGCGCCCACGAGGGTCTTCTGGATGTCCGTCCGTGCCACTGCCATCTGGCCGATGAAGCCGTTCACCGCGTTCATGTCGACGGACTGGGGAGGCGCAAGGAGCGCCTTGTCCATCTGCGCCCTCAGCAGCCTGAGCTGTACGGCGTCAGCCCTGATTGTCGCGTGCACCTTGCTCTGGATGTCCATGACCTGGGTGATCTGCGCGTCAGTCAGGCCGAGCTGCTGCTGCAGCATCTGCTTCTCGGAAGCCTGCCGCCCCTGGGCGAACAGCGCCACCGGCAGCGCGCACAGGAGAAGGAAAACCGTCAATCGTTTCATCTACTCTACCTCCGCGTAGCATATACTCCATGATAACAACGGCCTGTGGCGGAGCCCATGAATGCGGCATGAACGGCCAAGAACTTTTTGTTATGGGAGAATTGCCGCCTGCACGGATTTCTGCTACCGTGGTCAGGTCCTCACTCACACACCACCAGGGAGGCCTCTCTATGTACACGGCAACGATGATCTATCACTTCAAGGACGACTCTTTCGACGCCGCGTGCGAGATCTGGAAGCAGGAAATCATCGAGCACGCGAAGGGCCAGCCGGGCTTCGTCAGGATGCAGCTCCTCGCCGCGCGGCCGAAGGCAATGGCCATTGGCACCTGGGAGAACAATGGCAGCGCGCGCAGCTTCATGGAAACGGGCGTTTTCAAGCGCCTCATTGCAAAGGTGCAGCCGATGATGGCGGAGCAGCCGCAGCAGAGCATCTGGGACCTGAAGTACTTCGCGGAAAAATAAACGGCGGGGCCCCGCAAGCGGCCGAGCGGGCCGTCGGCCCCCAGCGCGACGCTACTGCTTCAGCTCGGACAGCGGTATGGGGCGGGGGTTCTTCTCGTCCCCGCTCACGCTGGCCAGCTCCTTCAGCAGCTCCTTGGCCTTGGGGCTGATCTTCGTGGGGACGCGCACCACGATCTTTATGTACATGTCCCCGCGCTTGTTGGCGTTGTGCAGCTCGGGGATTCCCTCCCCCCGCAGGCGCAGGATACGACCGTTCTGCGTGCCGGCAGGCACGCTCACGCGCACCGTGCGCTCGTCGAGTGTCGGCACCGCGATGTCGGCGCCCAGCGCCGCCTGGGTGATGGAAATGGGGACCGCGCAGTACACGTCCTTGCCGTCCCTCTCGAAACAGTCGTGGGGCTGCGCGCGGAGGAAGACGTACAGGTCACCGTCCTGCGCGCCGTTGACACCCGCGTCCCCCTGGCCCTGGAGACTGAGCCGCTTGCCGTCCTCGATGCCCGCGGGGATGGAGATCGTGATGGTGTGATTGCGCCGCAGCGTGCCGACGCCCCGGCACTCGGGGCACGGCCGCTCGATGATCTCCCCCTCGCCGTTGCAGTTGGGACAAGTGGAGGCGATGGAGAAAAAGCCCGAGTTGCGCCGCACCTGGCCCGAGCCGCCGCAGGTGGGGCACAGCTTCCTCCCGCTGCCCTTGTCGGCTCCCGTGCCCTTGCAGGCATCGCAGCGCTCTGCCCGGGGATACGAGACTTCCTTCTTGGCCCCGAAAGCGGCCTCCATGAATGTGATTTCCATGTCGTAGCGCAGGTCCGACCCGCGCTGGCCGTTGCCGCGGCCGCCGGACCTCCGGCGCGATCCCCCGCCGCCGAAGAATGAATCGAAGATGCCGCTGACGTCCCCGAAGATGTCCTCGAAGCCCTGGAAGATCGTGGAGAAATCCTGCGCCGTGGGCTGGCCCATGCCGCTGAGCCCGGCAAAGCCGTACTGGTCGTACGCCTGCCTCTTGCGCTCATCCGCGAGGATTTCGTACGCCTCCGTGGCCTCCTTGAACTTCTCCTCTGCGCTCTTGTCCTCGGGATTCCTGTCAGGGTGGTGCTTGATGGCGAGCTGCCGGTAGGCTTTCTTTATTTCTTCGCGGGAAGCGTTCTTCTGGACGCCCAGGACCTCGTAAAAATCGCGTTTGGCCATTGCTTATGATTTCTTCTTCCCGTCGTCCACGACCTCGTAATCGACGTCCTCGGACGCGCCCTCAGCGGGCTGTTTCCCGTCAGCGCGCGCACCGCTGTCCCCGTTGCTTTTCGGCCCGGCCCCCTGCCGCGCCGAGGCGTCCTTGTAGAGGTCTTCCGCCAGGGTGTATGCCGCCTTTGAAAGGGCCGTGGTCCTGCCCTTGATGAGTGGCAGGTCATCGGTGGTGAGGGCCGCGCGCAGCTCGGCAGCAGCGGACTCGACTGTCTTCCTGTCGGCGTCGCTCACCTTCTCACCCAGGTCATGCAGGGACTTCTCCGTGGAGTACAGCAGGGAGTCCGCGGCGTTTCTCGCCTCTGCCCGCTCCAGCTCGGTCTTGTCTTCCGCCGCGTGGGACTCAGCGTCCCTCACCATGCGCTTGATCTCATCCTCCGAGAGACCCGAGGAGCTTTCGATGCGGATCTTCTGCTCCTTGCCGGTCCCGAGGTCCTTGGCGGAGACGTGGACGATGCCGTTGGCGTCAATGTCGAAGGTGACCTCAATCTGCGGGACGCCGCGCGGCGCAGGAGGGATCCCCACCAGGTCGAACCTCCCGAGGGTCCGGTTCTGGCCGGCCATCTCGCGCTCACCCTGCAGCACGTGGATGGAAACGGCCGTCTGGCTGTCGGAGGCGGTGGAGAATGTCTGGCTCTTGCGGGTGGGAATGGTGGTGTTGCGGTCGATGAGCTTCGTGAACACCCCGCCGAGTGTCTCGATGCCAAGGGAGAGGGGGGTCACGTCGAGGAGGAGAACGTCCTTGACCTCGCCGCCGAGGATACCGCCCTGGATGGAGGCGCCGACCGCGACCACCTCGTCGGGATTGACGCCCTTGCTCCCCTCCTTGCCGAAGATGTCCTTCACGATGGCCTGCACCCGGGGAATGCGGGTGGAGCCGCCCACGAGGATCACGTGGTCGATCTGCTTCGGGGTGAGCCCCGCGTCGCTCAGCGCCTTCTGGCAGGGCCCCCGCGTGCGCTCGAAAAGCTCGTCGAGGAGCTGCTCCAGTTTCGCGCGGCTGAGGGTGTAGTTCAGGTGACGGGGGCCGCTCTGGTCCGCCGTGATGAACGGGAGGTTGATGGTGGTGGTCTGGGCGCTGGAGAGCTCGATCTTCGCCTTCTCCGCCGCCTCCTTCAGCCGCTGCAGCGCCATCCTGTCCTGGGACAGGTCGATGCCGGATTCCTTCTTGAACTCGGCCACGATCCACTCGATGATGCGCTGGTCGAAGTCATCGCCGCCCAGGTGCGTGTCCCCGTTGGTGGATTTGACCTCGAAAACGCCGTCGCCCAGCTCGAGGATCGAGATGTCGAAAGTGCCGCCGCCGAGGTCGTACACCGCGATGGTCTCCTCGCGTCCCCCCTTGTCAAGGCCGTAGGCAAGGGCGGCCGCCGTCGGCTCGTTGACAATCCGCTTCACGTCCAGACCGGCAATTCTGCCGGCATCCTTGGTGGCCTGGCGCTGGGCGTCGTTGAAATACGCGGGGACCGTGATGACGGCCTCCGTGACCGCCTCCCCCAGGTAGTCCTCCGCGGTCTTCTTCATTTTCTGCAGAACCGCCGCCGAGATTTCCGGCGGTGAGAAAAGCTCTCCGCGGATGCTGATGCGCACGTCATCGCCGGCCTCGGCGACGCTGAAGGGCACCCGGCGGATCTCCTCCCGCACCTCCCCGAACCTGCGTCCCATGAACCGCTTGATGGAGTACACGGTGTTCTCGGGATTGGTGATCATCTGGTTCTTGGCAGGCTGCCCGACAAGGCGCTCTCCCTTGTCGGTGAATGCGACTATGGACGGCGTGGTGCGCTGGCCCTCGGAGTTCTGGATGACGACCGGCTGGCCGCCTTCCATGATGGCAACGCAGGAGTTCGTGGTCCCCAGATCGATCCCTATGATCTTGCCCATGTCCCCGTCTCCCTAATTCCCGGTCCGGGCATTGTCATCGTGACCATCACGTGCGTGATCCTCAGGCTTCTTCGCCGACGCTTCCGGCGTCGAGGCATCCGCGGGGGACGGGCCGGCGCCGGGCACCATGACCTTCACGCGGGCCGGCCGCAGAACGCGCTCGTGAAGGTAGTAGCCTTTCTGGTAATCCTCCACCACGGTGGGCTTGCTGTCGGCAGGTCCCTCGACGCGGAGGACCGCTTCGTGCCGGTTGGGGTCGAAGCCCTCCCCGACGGAAGAGAACCTCTTCAGGCCCCAGCGGTTTTCCAAAAGCTCGACGAGCTGCTTTTCGATCATGCTCACGCCCTGGAGAAAGCCGGGAAAGTCCCGCGATTCTTCGGCCGAGCGTATTGCCCTTTCGAAATCGTCGATGAGCCCGATGATGTCCGTGAGGAGCGCGGCATTGGCATAGCGCGAAGACTCCTCCCGCTCGCGTATCATCCTTTTCCTGAAGTTTTCGAAATCCGCCTGCTTTCGCAGGAGCTTGTCTTTCAGGTCGACGGTTTCCGCCTCCAGCGCAGTGATGCGGTCTTCCGCGCTCGCGCACGGTCCTTCCGCGGACGCGGCCTTGCCGGGGTCTCCGGCAGCGGAGCTCGCGCTGTTTGTTGAGCCATCCTTCATATTCGCCTGGCCCGGGGCCCCCGAGGCGTTTTGCGCCCCTTCAGAGACCTCGTCCTGGTCCTTCTTCTTCGACATCAGTACCGCCTGAGAGAGAAATGGTTTACGGTAAAGGTAACAACTTGCCCGACCGCGGGTCAAGCGATTTCTCCGACGCCGCGGCCCGCGGTCACACCTTCGGCGCGAGCTCGAGGATCAGCTCCACCTCTCCCCGGCTCAGCTGGGTGACGCGCGAGATCTCCTGCACCGACCAGCCCTGGTGTGACAGCTTGATCACGGTTTCCCGCTTGTCCAGGGGCGGCGCGCCGCGCTCTCCCTTCTCCTTCTTCGTTTCCGCCTTCATGATGCTTTCCAGCAGTCTGACTTGTTCCTGCGCCTGCCGGCCGATCTCCTCGAACCGCGTCTCGGTGCGCGCCATCCATTCGCGCGAGCTCTGCGCCTTTTCCAGCCGTCCCTCGAGCTCCGCGATGATGGCCTCCAGCTTGCCCACCGTTTCCACGGCCGAGTCCGCATCCTTCTTGTTGCTGGCCAGGAGATCGTACTCTCCGCGAAGCTCCTGCACCTTGGAGGCGAGCGTTTCCGCCGCCCTGTCGGCTTCCTGCAGCGACTTCTCGATCCCCTCCATGCGCTGGAAGTTGCGGTCCACTCCCTCGGAGGTGACCGAGAGGATTTCCTTCTTCTTTTCCAGGCGCTCGAACCCTCCGTCCACGGCCTTCCCCATCTCCTCGAACTGGCGGATCTTCGCCTGTATCTGCTGCAGCGCGTCGCTGCTGGCCGAGAGGGTGTCCAGCTTCAGGTCCACGTCCTTCGAGAGGGCGATGATCTTCTTGAACTCGGCATCCATGTCGTCGATGCGGCGCTTCTCGGAGAGGAACCGGGTGAGCTTCGTGGAGACCTCGTCGGCGATCTTGCGCGTCCGACCCAGCTGCACCTCGATCTCCGTGATTTCGGCCCGCTCCCCGTTCAGCTTCGCCGTCTCCTTCTTCATCTCGTCGATGGTGCCCTCCAGGGCGGCCTTCAACGAATCGGCCCGCTCGAAGATGCGCGTCTGCGACATGAAGTTCTTCACCCGCTTGTCGATCTCCCCCAGGTTCACCGAGAGCAGGCGGTAGCTCTCCTCGATCTTCCCGAAGAGCTTCTCCTGCATGGCCTCCGACTTCTCCCGGGTCTCTCCCAGGAGCTGCTTGTGCTCCTTGATCCGGCTCTCGACGTCGGTCTGCAGCTCGCGCATCTTCTTCTGGCTCTCCAGCTGGAAGGCGTCAAGCTGCCCGCGCAGGGATTCCAGGCCGGCATCCGTTGCACGCTTGAGGTCGGCCTCGTGCATCTTGACGGCCTCCCCCATCTCCCCCAGCTCCTTGCGCAGGGCCATGCGCTCCTCGTTTGAGGAGACGAGGAGGTCCTCCTTCTGCTGCGCGAAGGAGTCGCGGATGTTTCCAATGGAAGATGCCGCCTCCACCGAGAGGGCGGAGATCTTGTCGGCGATCCCCAGCTCCGCCTCGGCAAGCTGCTGCTTTGCCCGGCCTTCCCAGACGGTGATCTCCACCCGTGAGGTTTCGAAGAGCTGCGCCAGCTCCGTGCGGCCCAGGTCGAGCTCGGCCCCCAGCTCCTTCAGCCGCGCCTCGATCTCGCGGTGCATCTTGCGGGTGCCCGCCTCCAGGGCGTCCCTGACCACCACGATCTCTTTTTCAAAGGTTATCGATGCGTCCTTCTTCGCCTTTTCCAGCTCCACGCGGAGGCTCTCCCGCAGCCCCTGCACCGACTCATCGGCGCCGGAAATCCGCTCCTTGACGTCGAGCTCGAAATCCACGACGCGCTTTTCCATCTCTCCCTGCCACCCGAGGACCTTCTCCTGCATCCCGGTGGACCGGGCGCGCAGATCGGCAAAGAACTCGTCCTCGAACACGGAAAGCTTCTTCTCCACGTCCTGGTAGGCGCGTGTCTTCAGCGAGGCCAGGGCAGTCTCCACCTCCGCCATCCCGGCGTGTATCTGCTCCCGCGCCGTTGCCGCACCGGCGATTTCCGCCTTCCACCCGGCCAGCAGCTCGGCGGCCAGGCCTTTCATCTCCTGGCGGACTCCCGCCGCCATGGTGTCCATGGTCTCCCCCAGTGAGGCGCGCAGCGCATCGACGTCGGTGTTCGCCTCCTCCAGGGACTTCACGCGGTAATCCACGTCACCCTGGTAGTCGGCAAGACGCGCCTCGATGGTATCGATGCTCTTCGCCATGGATGACTCGTTTTCCTGGATGCGCTCGGAGAGCTTCGCGAAGGCCTCGTCTTCCAGGCTCTCGGCGCGGTGCGCGGCGTTGGAGAGCTTGCCCCGCAGCTCGGTCTCGAAGGCATCGAGGGTCCGGGTGAGTGAAGCGATCCTCTGCTTCTCCGTCTGCTCCTCGCTCGCCGCCAGGCGCGCGAGGTACGCGGAGAAATCCTTCACCGCCTTCTCCGACGCCGCGATCCTGTCCGCCATCGCCCCTACCCGCTGCTCGGCGGCGCCCAGCACCTCGGCGCGCGCGGCCTCGAGTATGGAGCGGGAGCGCGTGGTGAAGTCCTTCTCCAGATCCGGGAGCTGCTTCTCCACTCTCTCCAGCCGCGCCGCTGATTCGCCGATCCGCCTGTCCACGGCATCCACGAACTGGGATTCGTCGCGGATTTTCGCGAGGTTCTTGTCGACCCGGGCCGACATGGCGGTGAGCTCGGAGAGCGCGCTGTCGTAGTCGGTGAGCCTCTTCTGGATGGCGTCGATATCCCCCGCCCTGCCCTGCAGCATTTCTTCAACACTGCGCGCGCGCGCAATCATGTCCTTGCCGGTCTTCAGGCTTGCCTGCAGCTCGAGGGTCAGGTCCCTCATGCTGGCGGTCTTTTCCTCGACGAAGGCCGAAAGGTTCTCTGCTATCTTGTCGCTGAAGCGCTTCAGCTTTTCGAGGGACCTGTTGTTGCGATCGAGCGCGCGGAATATGACAAGAATGAGAAGGACGACGACGAGGGTGATGAGATCACCAATTGAGAAAAACATTGTCCCCTCCCCAGGAGTTTTTACAATATTATTCTCAATAGTACCACATGTCAACGATTACGTAGGTCGGCCGCCCGGCGGGCAGACGGCTGTCAGCCGCCCGAAGCCCCTGGATGCGCTACCGCGGCCTCACGGTGTAAGGGATGACGCCTTTCATCAATGCGGTGCCTTTCACGGCGGAGAACCGCCAGCGGCGGATGGCGTCGAGCACTGATGAATCCACGTCCGCGTAGC
>JBEKVA010000047.1:0-15666 GCA_049514475.1 Spirochaetia bacterium | reverse complement strand
GGCGCGCTCTCCGTACCCCTCAGCGCGGCCTCGGGCGCGCTCTCCGTACCCCTCAGCGCGGCCTCGGGCGCGCTCTCCGTACCCCTCAGCGCGGCCCCCGGCCCTCAAGACCGCGAGCTGCTGCTCGACGCGCTGGTGGGAGGCTATTTCACCCGCGTCAGCCATGTCGCCGCAGACCAGGAGGAAGTCGGGCTGGGCGGCGGAGATTTCATCGCACATGGCAGCGAAGATTGCGCCGCTATGCTCCACAAGTGTCGCCCTGCTGGCGGGAGCGTCCTGCAGCGTGCGCGCCTCCTCTCCGAAGTGCAGGTCCGAGACAACGGCGAAGCGCACCGATGGGAAATCGGAAGGGAGGGGAGTGCCCGCGGGCCGCTGGCCGGCACAGGCGCCCAGGAGGAGAACGGCGGCGAGCGCCAGGGCTGTGAATGGTCTTGATGACACCGTGTGCCGATATTTGAACAGGGGGGGAGGCCTGTCAAGGCAGGCCCTTGCCGCCCCCCCCGTGCATCTGGTAGAAGAATGTACTGATCTGACAGGAGAAAGCCGAATGTGTGGAATTTTCGGGTGCGCCGGCGCCGATGCAAATCAGGATGTCCTGATTGAAGGCATCAAGAGGCTCGAATACCGGGGCTACGACTCGTGGGGTCTGTGTCTTGCCTCCTCTGACCACCTGTCGCTTCTGCGCCGGGTGGGGAAGATCGGCGGGGTCGACTCCGCCGCGCTCACCCTCGGCCTGCCGGGACCCGCTCGGGCAGGCATGGCGCACACGCGCTGGGCCACACACGGCGCGCCGACCGAGCTCAACGCCCATCCCCACGTGGATTGCGCGGGGAGGATCGCCGTCATCCACAACGGCATCATCGAAAACCACGCCGCCCTGCGCTCCACCCTGCAGGCCAAGGGGCACCGCTTCGCCAGCGAAACAGACACCGAGGTGGTCCCCCACCTGATCGAGGAGTTCCTGAAAACCGAGCCCGACTTCAACGCTGCGTTCCTCGCCGCGCTGCGGCTGGTCGTCGGCACCTATGGAATCGTGGCGCTGTGGGCGGGAGCACCGGAAGCGCTGTTCGTGGCGCGGCATGGAAGCCCCATCGTCCTGGGCCTGGGCAAAAACCGCACCCTCGTTGCCAGCGACCCCGCGCCGCTTGTAGCGCATACGCGGGAGGTGATCTATCTCGATGACGGGGAGACGGCGGTGCTGCGCTGCGACGGCTTTGAGACACGGACTCTCGAGGGCGCCCCGGTGAGCAAGCGCGTGCAGCAGATCGCCTTCAGCCTGCCCGACATCGAGCGCGGCGGGTTCCCCCACTTCATGCTGAAGGAAATCAGCGAGCAGCCCGAATCCATTCGTAACGCCTGCCGCGGAAGGATCGTCCGCGCCGAGGGCACCGCCAAGCTGGGCGGCGTGGAGGCGGCGGTGCTTCGCGGCGTCAAGCGCTGCCACATCGTTGCATGCGGCACCTCCTGGAACGCGGGGCTGATCGGCAAGTACCTCATGGAGAACCTGGCGCGCGTGCCGACCCAGGTGACCTTCGGCTCGGAGTTCCGTTATTCCCACCCCGTGCTGGAGCCGGAGACCCTCGTCATAGCGATCAGCCAGTCGGGGGAGACGGCGGACACCCTGGGCGGCATCCGCGAGGCGAAGCTCATGGGCGCCCAGACCATCGGCATCTGCAACGTCGTCGGCTCCACCATCGCCCGCGAGTGCGGCCAGGGCATCTACATCCATGCCGGGCCCGAGATCGGGGTGGCATCCACAAAGGCATTCACCAGCCAGCTGGTGGTGCTGAGCCTGCTCGCCGTGCACATGGGACGCATGCGGGGCCTCTCGCTGCGCGCGGGGCTCCTGTACCTGGACGCCCTGGAAAAACTCCCCGAGCAGGCACGGCAGATCCTCGAGCAGCGCGAGAAGATCGCGGAGATGGCGCGGCGCTACGCGCGGTTCAACAACTTCCTCTACGTGGGCCGGCTCTACGAGTACCCGACGGCCCTCGAGGGGGCGCTGAAGCTGAAGGAGATCTCCTACGTGCACGCGGAGGGAGTGCAGGCCGCGGAGATGAAGCACGGCCCGATTGCCCTCATCGAGCCCGATGTGCCCACCGTCGTCCTCTCCGCCCAGGCGGAGATCCGGGAAAAAATGATGGGCAACGTCCACGAGATCCGTGCGCGCAAGGGGCGGATTATCGCGGTGGGGCAGGAGGGAGACACGGAGCTTGCGGCGCTCGCCGACGACGTAATCACCATTCCCCGGACGTTGGACCCCCTGGTCCCGATCCTCGACGTGATTCCGCTGCAGCTTTTCGCCTACTATGTTGCCGTCGAGCGCGGCTGCGACGTGGACAAGCCGCGCAACCTCGCAAAGAGCGTGACAGTCGAGTGAGGACCCCATGAGCGCACCTAATGCCACGCAACGCGTGGCCGCACAGATCGTCCTGTTCGAGGATCACCTCCTGGGGGACATGAGCCCGATCACACTGACCCGGCCCGCGTTCGCCGTCACCTGCGCATGTGCCACCCTCTTCGAGATTGCCGCCACGGCGGCGGACAGTGTCGGCTGGGTCGTGCGCGATTCATTGGCGAAGATCGCGGCCCAGCGATATCCGGGCCGCATCCAGCCGGGGATACCGGCGCTCTACCTGAACGCCTCCATCGTGCCCGACGTCAGCTACGGTGAGCGCTTTCGCCGGCTCATCACGGAGGCCCGCCCCTTCGTCGCCACGGCCGGCGGCAGGGTGTCCGCGGCCTATCTTCCCGCAACTGCCGCGGCCCCGCAGCCGCTCACCTCAGAGAATGTCACCCCCTGGCTTCTGGAGCTGAAGCTCCCCCTCATGGAAGAGGAGCTGTTCCGCACCTTCGATCATCAGTACGAGGTCATCAAGTACCTGGAGCCGCTCTTTGCCGGGAACATCGCCCACCGCATCAAGAACGGGAGCTACCGCGAGGTGAAGCCCGGGGTCTTTGCCGCGGAGGACGTGATCATTGCCGACACCGCGATCTTTCGCACCGGCGAGGGTCCCGTGGTCCTCGAGCGCGAGGTGGAGGCGATGGACTTCACCTATTTCGTCGGGCCCGTGCACGTGGGGGCGCGCTCGCGGATCATCGAGCGGGCCTCCCTGAAGGAGCAGGTCTGCGTGGGGGAGATCTGCAAGGTGGGCGGCGAGGTGGAGCGGAGCATCATCGAAAGCTACACCAACAAGCAGCACCATGGGTTCCTCGGCCATTCGTACGTGGGGTCCTGGGTGAATCTCGGCGCCGGCACGAGCAACAGCGACCTGAAGAACACCTACGGCGAGGTGCGCCTGGAATACCCTCACCGCCGCGAGGATACCGGCATGCAGTTCCTGGGCTGCATCATCGGGGATTTCGCGAAGAGCGCCATCAACACGAGCATTTTCACCGGCAAGATCATCGGGGTCTCCAGCATGCTCTACGGCGCCATCGGGTCCAACGTGCCCAGCTTCTGCAATTATGCCCGTTCCTTCGGCCAGATCACCGAGTGCCCCGTGGACCAGGCCATCCTCATCCAGAAGCGCATGTTCGCCCGCAGGGGGATCGTCCAGAGCGCGGAAGACGCCGAGCTGCTCCGCGCGGTCTTCGAGCAGACGCGGCAGGAGCGGCTGATCTCCGACGAGCCGCCGGCGCTGTAGCCGCCGACTCCCGCGGGGGAGGGCCGATGGTGCCCCGGGGTTACGCCGTGGAGGCGGGACGCGGGGCGAGGGGAGCAGCTGCCGCCAGAACGCCCGGCGCCAGCACGGCCGGCAGCAGGATCTCGAAGGTCGTGCCGGCCCCGGGGGTGCTGTCGACCTCGATGGTGCCGCCGCTCTGGGAAACGATCCCGTAGACGGTGGAGAGGCCGAGCCCTGTGCCTTTGCCGGATTCCTTTGTCGTGAAGAACGGCTCGAAGAGGTGGCTCATCACCTTCTTATCCATGCCAATGCCCGTATCTATGACGCGAAGCCCCACCCGGGCGCCGTCGTGGTCTTTCCCGGCGCACAGGAAGCGGGTCTCGATGGTCATCGTGCCGCCGCGCGGCATCGAATCCCGGGCGTTGACGACGAGGTTGACCAAGGCGAGCTCGATCTGGCCGGGGTCCGCGAAGACGGTGTCGGGAGCCGCGGCCAGGCGCGTCACGAGGGTCACGTTTCCCCCGATGAGCGGGCCGAGCATCTTCTCGGTTCCGGCAACCAGCTCGTTCATGCCGAAAGACCGTGGCTGCATCACCTGCTTGCGGGAGAATGCCAGGAGCTGGCGGACGAGGGTCGAGCCGCGGTTGATCGTGGCGCGGATCTCTGTCACCCATCCCCGCGTCTCCTCGTCCACCGTGTGACCCACCAGCACCAGCTCCGTGAATCCGCCGATTGCCGTCAGGAGATTGTTGAAATCGTGTGCAATTCCGCCGGCCAGCCTCCCCACCGCCTCCATCTTGCGGGCCTGGTGGAGCTGCTCGGCCAGGGCGAGCTGCTTTTCCTCCGAGCTGCGCAGGCTCTGTTCCATGCGCCTGCGCTCGGTTGTTTCGTGCAGGACCAGCACGCGTCCCGTCTCCTGTCCCCTCCGGTTGAAGACCGGCGAATCGTCCACCTCGAACCAGCGGTCCCCCGCGGGCCCGGCAAAGGGGATCTCGGGCAGGGGCAGCGGCGGAAGCCCGTGCAGGGGACGCGCACGGTCCCACCTGGGCACGAGGGCGCCGACGTGCGCTCCCAGCAGGCTCTTGCCTCCTGGGGCCAGGCGTCGGCCCGCAGGGTTGATGTCCACGATACGCCCCGAGTGATCCAGAACGATGATGGCGTCCCGCATTGTCTCCAGGGCCCGTTCGCGGGCAATCGGGAGCATGTCGAGAAACCCGCGCCGGAAAAGGGCCCAGGCCGTGGCGCACGCGCTGAGGGAAAAGGCGAACGGCGTGATATCGAAGCCCGGGAAAGGGTTGAGACCGCTCACGTAGAGGAAGTTTCCCGCTGCCGGCGCGGCCACCCCGATGATCATCGCCGCCGCCTGGCTGCGGAACACCGGGGGGGAGAGGATCAGGGAAACGACGAAGAGTATGGTCCCGAGGGTGAGCATGAGATACGAATGGGAAAAGATCACCCAGAACCAGGGCCCGTGCGTGACGCTCAGCAGGGGAGGGGAGATCGCGGCATTGATGCCCACGGAGCTCCACAGCAGGCCGTGCATCCCATTGGTGAATGCAAAGGCGACCGTTGCGCTGGGAACCACGAAAAGCGCCGCCACGCGCGGTGCCGTGATGAGGCTGCACCGTCCCGTTGCCCGGGCCGCCAGGAGCAGCCACAGCACGGGCAGGGTGGTGATGCCCAGGTATTCGATGCGCGCGGCGAGCATCTTCAGGGAAATGCCGGGCAGGACGAGCTCGAAGAAATAGGCCGTGCTCCAGACGAACACGGCCGTGCATACGTGGATGAACTCCCGGGCTGCCGTCGCCGAGCGCCGCACAAGGCCCAGCATCGCGAGCAGGGCGCTGAGGCTGGAGGCGGCCATGAGGAGCGTGGCAAGAGCGCAGTGGCTCTCGAAAAGGATTGCGCAGTTTTCCAGCATCGGGGTTCGGGGCACGCGCCCCCTTTCCAATTATCGGCGGGAAACCGCCATCATCCCCGCGGTTTTTTCGCCGCGGTTCAGCCGCCGGATCCGCGGGGGGAGGCGGCGGGGTATTCCTTCAGCTTCGCGTAGACGAACGTCGCAATGACGGGGTCCAGCGCCGCGCTTTCCCGGCGGAAGCGTTCCGCCACGGGGTCCCGGTTGAATGCGCCGTCCGCGATGATCAGCGGGGTCATCTTCGCGTGGCCGGGGACCTCCCCGGCATCTATGCGGTTGTGCTGGAAGCCATGCTCGGTTGTCCAAGTCAGCGCGCGCTCCTGCCTCTGCTTGTCGTAGCAGAGCTGGAACCCCAGCAGGGCATTGTCATTTCCGTACCAGACGATCAGGTCGAAATAGTCGTCGGTGAACCACCTGCGAAATCCTTCGCCGGCCACCTGGCGGGTATTCTGAATCTCAGCGAGCATACTTTTTTCTCCCTTTCCTTTTTATATTATACCATGGAGCGGTGGAAAGGCACGCCATGACCAGGGAAGATCACCATGCCCTGCTCAGGGGAGCAATCCCGACACCCGGTGGAACCTGGGCCGACCTCGGTTCCGGGACGGGAACATTCACCGCCGCGCTGGCCGAGTCACTCGGGGCGGATGCGGTCATCTACTCCGTCGACATCGACGCCGGGGCCTTGCGGGAGCAGGAGTGGGAGCTGCACGCGCGCTTCCCCGGGATCCATTTGCACACCCTGCAAGGGGATTTCAACCAGCCCCTGTCCCTTCCCGCCCTGGACGGCATCCTCATGGCCAACTCTCTTCATTTCCAGGAAGATCCCTGCGCTTCCCTGAGCCGCGCCGCGGGCCTGCTGGTTCCCGGGGGATGGCTGATCATTGTCGAGTACGACGTGCAGAAGGCCTCACCGTGGGTCCCGTACCCTGTCCCCTGGACGCGCCTGCCCGAGGTTGCCGCCTGCGCGGGATTGACCGGCACGCGGCTCATCGACATGCGGCCCAGCCGCTATCACGGCAGGGTGTACTCCGCCGTGAGCCAGATCGCCGTTCAGGCGCCCGGCGGTCAGGCGCCCGGCGGTCAGGCGCCCCGTTCCGCGATGGGGAGGTAACGGCGCTCCGCGGGACCGCGGTAGAGGCTCTCCGGCCTGTAGATGCGGTTGCCGTGCTCCCGCTGCTCCAGGATGTGGGCCAGCCAGCCGGATACGCGCGCCATGGCAAACACAGGAGTGAAAAGGATCCTGGGAATGCCCAGCAGGGAATACACGGCCCCTGAGAAGAAGTCGACATTGGGGTACAGGGGCTTGCCCTTTTCCTCCATGCGCTCGCGGAACTGCTTTTCCACTTCCTTGAGGATCGACAGGGAGCGCGGGTTTCCCTTTCTCTCCGAGAGCTGCTCGAGGAATTTCTCCATCAGGTAGGAGCGCGGGTCCTTCACTTTGTACTCGCGGTGGCCCATGCCCATGACCTTGCGTTTCTCCGCGATGGCCTTGTCCAGCCAGGCGCCCACCCGGTCCTTCTGACCGATTTCCTCGACCATTTCCAGCACCTTCTCATTGGCCCCTCCGTGGAGAGACCCGAAGAGCGCGCCCATTGCCGCCGAAATGCTGCAGTAGCAGGTGGACATCGTGGAGGCCACGACGCGCGCGGTAAAGGTGGACGCGTTGAACTCGTGCTCGGCGTGCAGCACAAGGCAGGTGTCCATGATCTTCCCCTCGTACTCTTCGGGCTCCTCCCCGCGCAGCATCCAGAGGAAGTTCGCCCCGTGGGAGAGATCGGTGCGCGGGCTCACGTACTCCTTTCCCGTGCTGTAGCGCAGGTAGGCGGCGACGACGCTGGTGGTCTGTACCACCTGGTGCAGCGTCTCGCGGCAGTTGCAGGTGGCGGAGTGGTGGATGGTGTGCTCCACGTAGCTTGAGATATAGGCGATGACCGACTGCAGCAGCTGCATGGGATGCGCGCCGGCGGGAAATGCGCGGATCATCTGACGCACCTGCTCCGGGATGTCCCGGCTCCTGCGCATGCGCGCCCTCCACGCGGTGAGCTCCGCGGCGGTGGGAAGCTTCTCGTAGAGCAGGAGATACGTGGTCTCCTCGAAATCGGAGCATTCGGCAAGCTCCTCGATGGGGTACCCCCGGTAGAAGAGCTTCCCCCGCTGCCCGTCGATGCGGGAGATCGTCGTTTCATCTGCAATGATGCCTTCCAGCCCCTTGTAGTAGGTCCCCGTGTCCAGGCTCATGTCCTCTTACCTCCCCTGCGGTTGCACAGTGCTACGCTTCGATGAAAAGGCGCCAGGGATCCTCCACCAGCTCCTTCACCCGTTTCAGAAAGCTCACCGCCTCTTTCCCGTCGATCAGCCGGTGGTCGTAGGTGAGGGCGACGTACATCATCGGGCGGATGACGACCTGCTCGGATTTCCCGTCGGGTCCCGTCTCGGCCACCGGCCGCCGCTGGATGGTGTGCATCCCCAGGATTGCCGACTGGGGATAGTTGAGAAGGGGGGTGGACAGCAGGGAGCCGAAGACCCCACCGTTGGTGATGCTGAAGGTCCCGCCGGCCAGCTCGTCGGGAAGGATCTTCCTGTCCCGCGCACGGGAGGCGAGATCGGCAATTGCCGCCTCCAGCTCCGCCAGGCCCAGGCGCGCCGCGTTCTTTATGACCGGTACGAGAAGGCCGCGCTCTGTCGACACCGCGACACCGATATCAAGGGAGGAGCGGGTGACAATCTCCCCCGCCTCGATGCGCGAATTGACAATCGGCATTTCCGCCAGCGCCAGGCAGCAGGCCTTCACGAAGAACGACATGAATCCCAGCTTCACCACGTGGGCGCGTTCGAACTCCTCCTTGTAGCGGCTGCGAAGGTCGCTGACCTTCTGCATGTTCACCTCGTTGAAAGTCGTCAGAGACGCCGTGGCATGCTGCGCCTCCACGAGCTTCTCGGCGATGCGCTTTCGCAGCGTGCTCATGGGGGTTCGCGTCTCACCGCCGGCAGAGGCAGCCGGGGGCCGTGGCGCGGGGGCCCTGGCAGCGGCGGGCGTCGGTGCGAGAGCCTGCGCAGGCTTCAGTGCCGGCGGCTCTGCGGCTCTGGCGGCTGGTGCGGGCTTCGGAGCCGGTGCTGGCTCAGACGCCGCGGGCTTTGGCGCCGGGGCGTCAGCGGGCGCCGGAGCCGCAGAGCGTGCCGCCGGGGCCGCGGCCGGCGCCTTGGACTCTGACATCGCCTCTGTATCGACGGTGCCAACCACCTGCCCGATTGTCACCTCCGCGCCCGCGGCAACGCTGATGCCCAGCACTCCCGTAGCAGGGGCGGGCACGGTGACCGTGGCCTTGTCGGTCTCCAGCTCCAGAAGGTCGCTGCCTTCCTCCACCCTCTCCCCGGCCGCCTTCAGCCACGAGGAGAGGATGCCCTGCGTGACCGACTCTCCAACCGAGGGGATTTTTACCTCCTGTTTCACTTCCTGTTCCTCACTTTCCCGTCACTGCCCTGGGTTCTCCCCAGAGAGCGGCCACGACGATCTGCTGCTGCTCCCGCTCGTGGCGCGCGTGCGATCCCGTGGCCGGGCTTGCGCTCTCTTCCCGCCCGATGTAGGAGAGGGCCGCGACGGGGAACTCGCGTTCGAAGCGGTCCTTCACGAAACCCCAGGCTCCGCGGTTGCGCGGCTCCTCCTGGACCCAGATCACCTCGGAGGCACTCTTGTACGTCTTCATGATCTTTGCAAGCTGCTCGCGGGGGAAGGGGTACAGCTGCTCGATGCGCACGATCGCGGCGGCCGCGTTTCCCTTCTCCTCCCGCGCCGCTGCCAGGTCGTAGTAGACCTTGCCCGAGCACAGCAGGAGCCGCCGGGGCTTCGCGGGTTTCAGTGGATCATCCAGCACCTCCTGGAAGGGGCCGCCCGAGAGATCGGCAAGGGCCGAGACGGCCCGGGGATTGCGCAGGAGGCTTTTCGGGGTCATCACGATCAGCGGTTTCCGGAAGCTGCGCAGGGCCTGCCGGCGCAGGAGGTGGAAATACTGGGCAGGGGTGGAGCAGTTGCACACCTGGATGTTGTCCCGGGCGCACAGCTGCAGGAACATCTCCAGGTGAGCGCTGGAGTGCTCGGGCCCCTGTCCCTCGAAGCCGTGGGGCAGCAGCAGAACGATGCCGCTCACGGTCCCCCATTTCGCCTCACCGGCGGCAACGTAGTTGTCGACGATCACCTGCGCGCCGTTGGCGAAATCCCCGAACTGCGCCTCCCACATGACCAGGGCCCGCGGCCGCCCGAGGGTGAACCCGTATTCGAAGCCCAGGACCGAGTACTCGGAGAGCGGGCTGTCGTAGACGGAAAACTGCACCTTGTCGGGAGACAGATTGCCCAGCGGGGTGTACGGCAGGGGAAGCAGGGATTCGGCGTCCCACCAGACGAGGTGACGCTGGGAGAAGGTGCCCCGCGCGCTGTCCTGGCCGCTCAGCCTGAGAGGAATCCCGTCGAGCAGGAGGGACCCGAAGGCCAGGGATTCAGCAAAGGCCCAGTCCAGGGTGCCGTCCTTCCGCAGGCGCGCCACCTTCTCATCGACGATCCTCTTCAGCTTCGGATGCATGTGAAAGCCGTTCGGCTGCGTGGTGATCCTCTCCGCAATGTCCCGCAGCTGCTTTTCCGGGGGACCGGGGACCCGCTCTTCAGCATTCCAGGCATTTGCGGGGGCAGGTCCAGCCGCCGGCGCGCTCTCCGTTCCTTTCAGCGCGGCCGCAGGGGCCGGCGCGCTTTCCGTACCCTTCGGCGCGGCCGCCGGCGCGCGCGCCTTCTGCAGCGCTTCCTTCAGTGAGGCGCGGAACTCCAAACGCAGCCGCTGCTCTTCCTCCACCGTGAGGAGATTGCCCAGCCTGCACCGCTCGGCGTACTGCAGCGGAACGCTCTTCTTCTTCTCGATGATCCTGTACATCAGCGGATGGGTGAAGGAGGGATCGTCCCCCTCGTTGTGGCCGTACTTGCGGTAGCAGATGATGTCCACCACGACGTCCCGCCCGAATGTCTGGCGGAAGCGCAGCGCGAGGTCCATGGCATACACCACGGCTTCCGGGTGATCGCCGTTCACGTGGAAGACGGGGATCGGGAGCATCTTCGCCACGTCGGTGGGGAAGAAGCTGGACCGGGCATCACGCGTGGAGGTGGTGAACCCGATCTGGTTGTTGATGACCACGTGGAGCGTTCCCCCGGTCTTGTACCCCTTCAGGGTTGCCAGGTTGAAGGTTTCCGCAACGACACCCTGGCCGGAGAATGCCGCATCCCCGTGCAGGACGATGGGCACGACCTTCTTGCGCTCAGTGTCTCCGCGCTCACGCTGCACCCCGCGGGCAACACCCTGCACCACGGGTCCCACGGATTCCAGGTGGCTGGGATTGGCCACCAGGTTCACCCTCACCCGCCCGCCGTCAGGGGTTTCGTGGTCCATCTCGTAGCCAAGGTGATAGCGGACGTCACCCCCGCCGCCGTAATCATCGGGGTCTTCCTGGCCCTCGAATTCGGAGAACACGTCCTCCATTGGCTTGCCCAGGATGCGGTTGAGCACGGTGAGCCTGCCGCGGTGGGTCATGCCCAGCTCGATGTCGGTGATGCCCAGGCCGGGAGCGCTGTCCACGACGTGGTGCAGCGCGGGGATCACCGACTCCGCCCCTTCCAGGGAGAACCGCTTCTGCCCGATGAAGGCGGTGTGCATGAAATGCTCGAACTCCTCCGCGCGGATGAGGTCTTCCAGGACCAGGTGCTTCTTCTCCGCGGGAAACACGGGCCTGTTGTGCGTGGATTCCATCTGCTGTATCAGCCAGCGGCGCATGGGCTTGTTCTGGATGTGCAGGAACTCCACGGCAAATACCGAGCAGTAGGTCTCGCGCAGGGCCCGGATGATCTCGGAGAGCTTCATCCGTGAGGGGGAAAGAGCCCGACCGGCCGAAAACTCCCGCTCGAGGTCCTCCTCCGTCAGGCCGAACTCCCCCAGGGTGAGCTGCTCGAAGGCGTGCAGCGGCTCCGTGTAGTAGTTCTTCAATTCTCCCTCGGCGGGGGCAAGGGGATTGATGTGCGCGTACAGGTAGCCGACATCGCGGTACGCCCAGATGAGGCTGTCCACGCGGCTCTGCTTGTAGACCATGTCGGAGGAGACCATCTGCGCCGTCGGAGCCCCCGCGACGCTCTCTTTCAGCGTCTCCGCGCTTTCCTCTTCGCTGAAGACCTCGTCCCATGCGCCGTCCACCGAGTGCGCGTCCTGCTCCCACGCCTCGTGTAGCTCCTCCAGCCACGGGAGGTTGGCCGCCGAAAGCGCAGATCCGTCCCTGCTCATGCCCGCAGACCTCCCGTCAAAAGCTTGCCCGAAAGAAGGCCGGGGATCTCGTCGGGCCTGTCCGCCACGGGCACCCCCGCCGCGCGCAGCGCCGCCACCTTGGCCTCCGCCGTCCCGCGGCCGCCGGAGACGATGGCTCCCGCGTGGCCCATGCGCTTCTCCGGCGGGGCCGTGCGGCCCGAAATGAAGCCGACCACCGGCTTGTTCATCGACGTCATGATGTACTCGGCGGCCAGCTCCTCGTCCTCCCCGCCGATCTCCCCGATGAGGACCACGCCGGCGGTGCCGGGGTCCGCGGAGAAGAGCTTCAGCAGCTCCACGAACCCCGTGCCGATCACCGGGTCACCGCCCACACCGATGCAGGTGGATTGTCCCAGGCCGGCGCGGGTGAGGGCCCAGACCACCTCGTAGGTCAGCGTCCCGCTGCGGGAGATCACCCCGATGTCACCCGGCTTGTGGATGCGCCCGGGCATGATGCCCACCTTGCTGGCTCCCGGGCTGATGAGCCCCGGGCAGTTGGGCCCGATGAGCCGGCAGCCGCGGTCCGAGAGGTAGCGGATATTTGCGATCATCTCCAGCACGGGGACGCCCTCCGTGATGCAGACCACCAGGGGGACCCGCGCGTCCGCCGCCTCCCGCAGGGCGGCGCTGGTGAACTTTGCCGGCACGAAGATCACGGTGCAGTCGGCGCCTGTTCTTTCCACGGCCTGCGCCACCGTATCGAACACAGGGATTCCCTGGACCTCCTGGCCGCCCTTGCCCGGGGTGACACCGCCCACCACCTGCGACCCGTATTCCCGCATGGAGAGGGCGTGAAACGACCCGTCCCTGCCGGTGATTCCCTGCACGATGATCCGCGTGTCCCTGCCGATGAGGATGCTCATGCTGCTCCTTTCCCTGAGCGCGCCACCACGCCCTGCACGGCTTTCGTCAGGTCGTCGTAGGCGTCGATGCCCGCCTCGGAGAGCAGCGCGCTGCCCTCCTTCTCATTTGTGCCAATGAGCCTGATGACCAGCGGCACGGGAATGGCGAGCCTTTCGCGTGCCATGAGGATGCCGCGGGCAATATCGTCGCAGCGGGTGATGCCGCCGAAGATGTTGATGAGAACGGCGGTGACGCGCGGATTTTTCAGGATGATGCGCAGCGCGTTCAGCACTTTCTCGGGGTTCGAACTCCCCCCGACGTCGAGGAAGTTCGCCGGGCTGCCGCCGAAGTACTTGATGAGGTCCATGGTCGCCATGGAAAGCCCCGCCCCGTTGACGATGCAGCCGATGCTCCCGTCCAGACTCACGTAGGAGAGCCCGTTCGCGCGGGCGTCCATCTCCTCCTCCCCGTATTCCTCGCGGCTGCGCATGGCCTCCAGCTCAGGGTGCTTGTACAGGGCGTTGTCGTCGAAGATCACCTTTGCGTCCGCCGCGACCAGCCGTCCGTCCTCTGCGCTGAGCGCGCAGGGGTTGATCTCCACCAGGGAGCAGTCCTTGTCGGAAAACAGCCTGTACATGCCCCCGACGATGCTCCATGCCTGCTCGGCCAGTTCCGCCGTGGGAAAGACGCGCGCCAGCGCCGCGAAGTGCCTCTCCCTCACGAGACCGCTCGCGGTGTCCAGGGGGAAACGCACGATCTTCTGCGGGTCGCGGACGGCGACCTCCTCGATCTCCATGCCCCCCGAGGCGCTTGCGATGCACTGCACGGCGCGCGCCGTCCTGTCCACCGTGAGGCTCACGTAGAACTCGGAGGCGATGTCCACGGCGCGGGCCACCAGGACCTTCTCCACCAGGATCCCCTTGATCTTCATGCCCAGGATCTCGCGCGCCCGGGCGGCCGCCTCCTGCGGCGTTGCCGCCGCCTTCACCCCCCCGGCCTTCCCCCTGCCGCCCACGAGGACCTGGGCCTTGATCATGACCGGGCCCCCGAGCTTTGCCGCGATCTTCTGAGCCGCATCCGGGGTGGTTGCCACCTCGCCCTCCGGCACTGGAATGCCGCAGTCCCGGAGAAAGGCCTTGGCCTGGTACTCGTGGATCTTCATGCTCTGCCTTCCTTGTACCGTGTAATGGCACCCTTGGTGGCGTTGATGTTCTTTGTCACCTTGATCTCCCGGGGACAGACACGGGTGCAGTCGAAATGGTTCTCGCACGCCCATGCCCCCTGCGGGGCATCCAGGACGCCGAGTCTCTGGGCGAACCCCTGGTCCCTACTGTCGAAAAGAAACCGCGCCGCCTGCACCAGGGCCGCGGGCCCGATGTAGCCGGGATCCTTGTCGAATATTGGGCATGCCGAATAGCAGGACCCGCAGAGGATGCAGGCGGTCGCGTCGTCGAAGGCTGCCCGTTCCTTCGGGGTCTGCAGGCGCTCCTTTTCCGCCACGGGGGTGTCGTTGATGAAAAACGGCTTCACCGAGCGGTAGCTTTCGAAGAACTTCCCCTGGTCCACCATCAGGTCGCGCTGGACGGCCATGTGCCGCAGCGGCGCCAGGCTCACGATGTCTCCCGGTTTCTCCGCCACGTCCCTGACCAGTGTCTTGCAGGCCAGCCGTTCCTTGCCCTGTATCATCATTGCATCCGACCCGCAGACCCCGTGGGCGCAGCTCGAGCGGAATGAAAGGCTCCCGTCCTGGGAGCTTTTCACCTTCAGCAGGGCATCGAGGACCCTGTCGGTGGGCTCCACCTCGACCTCGTAGTCACGGTCGTATGGCGCCGCGTCCGTGCCCGGCAGAAACCTCTTTATACGAAGCACTATTTTCATTCGCATCTCCTCAGTATTTCCGCGGCTTGGGTGTCCAGGTGGTGATGTCCACGGGGCGAGAGCCCAGCCGCACCTTCCCGTTCTCGAGCCACGCAAGGCTGTGCCGCAGCCACTTCCCGTCATCGCGCTCGGGGAAATCGTCACGGGCGTGGGCCCCGCGGCTCTCCGTCCTCTGGCGGGCCGCTGCCGCCGTCAGCAGGGCGAGGTCCATCAGGTTCTGCAGCTCCTGGATGCCCAGGATGTCGCTGTTGAACCGGCTGCTGTGGTCCTGGGCCCTCACCTCGGTCCACCGTCCGCGCAGCTCGCGCATCTTCTCTTCCGCGGCGCGCAGCTCGGGCTCCGTCCTGAAGATGCCGACCTTCTCCATCATGACGGTCTCCATCTCCTCGCGGAGGGCTCCGCCGTGGGGTCCTTTCTTTCCGTCGCTGAGCCGGGCAACCTCCGCGCGCGCCGGCTGGTCGGCGTCCTTCGACACCGGGCCGAGGTCGGCCTTTTTTACGAAATCGGCGATGTGCTTTCCCGCCCTCCTGCCGAAAACGACCAGATCCACCAGGCTGTTGGTCCCCAGCCGGTTGGCGCCGTGCACGGAGACGCAGGCGCACTCTCCGGCGGCGTACAGTCCTTCGTAGAGGCCCCCCTCACCGTCGGCGAGCACCCGTCCGTCCATGTCGGTGGGGATGCCGCCCATGGCGTAATGCGCCGTCGGCTGGATGGGTATGGGCTTGTCGGTGGGATCGATCCCGAGGTAGGTGCGGGAGAACCCGGTGATATCGGGAAGCTTCTTCTCGAGGACCTCCCGCCCGAGGTGGGTGGTATCCAGCAGCACGTAGTCGTCGATCCTGCCGTCCCCGCGCACGCCGTTGCCCGCCTTCAGCTCGGTGAGAATGGCGCGGGAGATCATGTCGCGCGGCGCAAGGTCGAGCAGGGTGGGGGCATAGCGTTCCATGAAGCGCTCGCCGCTCCTGTTCCTGAGGATGCCCCCTTCGCCGCGGACCGCTTCCGTGATGAGGATGCCCAGTCCCCGGATGCCCGTGGGATGGAACTGGTAGAACTCCATGTCCTGCAACGG
>JBEKVA010000046.1:0-15831 GCA_049514475.1 Spirochaetia bacterium | reverse complement strand
CACGGGATGCTACCCCCCGTACTTCTCCTCGTAATCCTCCCGCAGGGCCGCCACGACGGCAGGGTCCGCAAGCGTGGTCACGTCACCCAGGGCGCGGCCCTCGGCGATGTCCCGCAGCAGGCGGCGCATGATCTTCCCCGACCTGGTCTTGGGCAGGTCGCGGGTGAACAGGATCTCCTCGGGCCGCGCGAGGGCGCCGATCTTCTTCACCACGTGAGCCTTCAAGTCCTCCACCATGGTGCTGCCCGGCATGAGACCGTTCTTCAGGCTGACGAACGCCACGATCGCCTGCCCCTTCAGCTCGTGGCTGCGGCCCACAACGGCTGCCTCCGCCACGGCGGGATGGTCCACGAGGGCCGATTCGATCTCCATGGTCCCGATGCGGTGCGCGGAGACATTCAGAACGTCGTCGACCCGGCCGAGGATCATGAAGTTGCCCGCCTTGTCCCGCTTGGCCCCGTCACCGGGGAAATAGGTCTTCGCGTTCCAGCGGGAAAAGTAGGTGGAGACGTAGCGCTCATCGTCTCCCCAGACGGTGCGGAGCATCGACGGCCAAGGGTGGGTAATGGCAAGCAGGCCGCTGCCCTCCGTCACCTCCTTGCCGGCATCATCGAGCACCGTGGCGGCAATGCCGGGAAGCGGCGTGCCGGCAAAGCCGGGCTTCATCGTGGAGACCCCCGGCAGGCCGCTGATCATGATGGAGCCGGTCTCCGTCTGCCACCAGGTATCCACGATGGGACAGCGCGCGCCACCGATCTTCACGTGGTACCACATCCACGCCTCGGGGTTGATCGGTTCCCCCACCGAGCCCAGCAGGCGGAGGCTGGACAGGTCATGCTTCGCCGGCAGCTCCTCCCCCCACTTCATGAAGGACCTGATGGCCGTCGGGGCGGTGTAGAACACCGACACCTTGTGACGGTCGATGATTTCCCAGTAGCGGTCCTTCTCGGGAAAGTCCGGCGCCCCCTCGTAGAGGAACACGGTGGCCCCTGCAAGGAGCGGCCCGTAGACAACGTAGCTGTGGCCGGTCACCCAGCCGACGTCCGCGGTGCACCAGAAGACGTCCTCTTCCTTGATATCGAAGACGTAGCGCGTCGTGGTGTGCACCCCCACCATGTAGCCTCCTGCCGCGTGCACAATGCCCTTCGGCTTTCCCGTGGTGCCCGAGGTATAGAGGATGAACAGCGTGTCATCGGAATCCACCGGCACGGCGGGACAGTCTGCCTTCTGGTGGTCCATCATGCGATGGTACCAGCGGTCCCTTCCCTCGGTGATGTGCAGCAGGTGGGGTTCTCCGGGGAGCTGCTTCACGATGATCACGTGCTCCACGGAGGGGCAGGTCTCAAGGGCTCGGTCGGCGTTGTGCTTCAGCGGGACGACGGTGCCCCGGCGCCAGCCGCCATCCGCGGTGATGAGGACCTTGCAGCCGGAATCGTTGATGCGGTCTGCAAGGGCATCCGGTGAGAAGCCGCCGAAGACCACGTTGTGGATGGCGCCAATCCGGGCGCAGGCAAGCATTGCAACCGCCGTTTCCAGCAGCAGCGGCATGTAGATGGCAACCCGGTCCCCCTTGGCAACCCCGAGGTCCTTCAGGCAGTTGGCGAACTTGCAGACCTCGCGGTGAAGCTGCAGGTAGGTGAGGGTGCGCACATCGCCGTTCTCCCCTTCCCAGATCAGCGCCGCCTTGTTGCGCCGGGGGCCCATAAGGTGACGGTCAAGGCAGTTCCAGCTGATGTTCATCGTGGCCCCGACGAACCAGCGCGCATGCGGCGGGTCCCAGTCGAGCACTTTCGACCACGGGGTGAACCAGTGCAGAGAATTCGCCTCGTTCTCCCAGAACTTTTCCGGCTCCGCGGCCGCCTTCTCGTAGAGGCCCCTGTCGCGGATGACGGCGTTCTCCTGGAAGCCCTTGGGGGGCGGAAACTCGCGCTCCTCGCGGAGCAGATCGTCGAACACCGAAGGATCGATGCGTGCCATGCTGGCCCCCCTTGCAAAGGAGAACTTACTGAGGGGCCGAAGGGACCGTCAAAGGCAATCGTGCGGGGGGGGGGCCAGGGCGAGGTGTGTCTCCCGCCGCGCCCAGGGTGAGGGCGCGCTCGGAGGCCGGCGTGCTCAGGTTCCGGGGGAGGAATCCTCGTTGTCGTAGGACCAGCTCTCGTTGAGGATGAACTTGAGGCTCAGGGCGCCGTCGTCCTTGTAGCTGGCACGCAGGCCGCCGCTGCCGTGAACACCAGGCTTGCCGTCGAGCTCCCGCAGCAGCCGTCCGGCCTCCGCAACCAGCTCGCGCTTCGTCGGGGTGCGATCGAGGTTCGCCCACGTCCAATGGAGGAATTCCATTACGCTGTGCACCCTGTCGAAGTCAAAGGATGCCAGAATTTCCTGTACCTGCTGCTCGAACCTGCCGAGCTCCCCTGCCATGCCGCGTCCTCCGGAGCCGCAAGGATACTATCAAAAGCGCGCATACCGCAACGGGCCCCTGCTTGAGGTGTCCCCTGCTTGAGGGCGCGCGTCGCTCTCAGAGCCCGTACGCAATAGCGTTCGGCTCAAAGGCCGTGGGCGCTCGCGCGCTCGGCGACAATCGTCTCCAGCAGTGCCACGATATTGGCCAGCGGGACGTCCTTCATGACTTCCTGGGACGGGGCGATGATGTGCCCGCCGCCCTTGCCCATGAGCCTGATGACCTTTGCCACCTCCCGGCGCACGTCATCCGGGCTGCCAAAGGGCAGGAGCTGCTGGGTGTCGATGCCGCCCCAGAAGGTGAGATGCATGCCATATTCCTTCTTGATGAAGGGCAGGTCCATGCAGGGCTGCACCGGCTCCAGCACATCAAGCCCGGCCTCGATCAGCTCGGGCAGGAACTTGGTGATGCACCCGCAGGAGTGCATCGACATGAGCCACCCGGCGTCCTTGTACACCTTGAAAAGCCTCTTGTACTGCGGGAGCAGCAGGGCGGTGAAGATCTTCGGTGGAACGAAGGGCCCGTTCTGCGTGCCCAGGTCGTCCCCCACGTGGCCGGTATCCAGCTTCATCTTCACGAAGTTCTTCGCCACCCCGATCTTATAGTCGGTGATCTTCTCCAGCAGCTCTTCCGCGAGCTTCGGCTCGGTCACCACCGTCTCGAACATCGTCGGGATGCTGAGCATGCCGTAGCAGCGCTCGTAAAGGCCGAAGTAGCCGGAGGCCATGAGGAAGTACTCATCCCCGTACTGCTTGATGTCGCGCGCGTTCCAGTCGTAGTTGCCCGGCTGGTTGGGATCGGGAGGGGTCCACTTGTGGATGCGCTCGGCCAGCGTCGGGGCGGTCACCGCGTCCCAGATGCGCGGCGGCATCCACTTCTCGGCGAACTTCTTCTCCAGCTGGTTCTCCAGCGGGGCGAAGCAGCAGAAGAAGCCGTCCTCCCCCACCCTGACGCCCATGCCCCAGCCGTCATAGACCACCTTGCCGGCCTCATCGACCTTGCAGTAGCCCTCCTTTTCCAGGCCCTTCATCATCGCCGTGTCATTGCGGAAGAACAGGGGATAATCCTGTTTTGACAGGCTGATGATGATGTGGTTCGACAGGAACTCGTCCATTGTCTGGGAGGCGGGCAGCTTCAGCGCCTCGTGCAGCTGCTTGTCCCTGGTGCGGTCAGCCAACGTGATCTGGCTGGGCAGGTAGTCGATGTGCTCCCGTCTGATAGTGCCGAAAACCCTCTGCTTTTTCGTCATCTCCCTGTTCTCCTTTCCTTGGCCAGACCTGCCGGTCCTCCCTGCTGTCGATAAACGCCGTATTCGCGCGCCGTCCGATAGACGGCGTAGAAGTTCTCCAATGGAACGTCCTGCATGAAATGATTGGAGGGAGCGAAGATGTAGCCCCCGCCCTTGGCGAACGCGTCGATGCGCCGCTTCGCCTCATCGACGGCTTCCGCGACGCTTCCCGTGATGCCGCCCTGCAGGTCAAGGCCGCCGTGGAACACCAGCTCCGACCCGAACTCCCGCTTCAGCTCCAGGGAGTCCATGCCCGCCGCTTTCGGCTGGAGGGAGTTCAGGACATCCACCCCGGCCTCGATGAAGTCCGGGATCAGCTCGCGCACGGAGCCGCAGGAGTGCAGCCAGATCTTGGCATGCGGGACGGCTTTCTTCACCGCGGCGAAGATCCGCGCGTACGGGGCCTTGAAGAACTTGCGATAGATCTCGGGGGAGACCAGGGGCCGGTCCTGCGTCCCATGATCGCTGGAGAACTCCACCCACCCCACCCACGGTTCCATGGGGGTGACATAGTACAGGTACAGCTCCGTGATGACGTCGGCGATTTTGCCGATGAGGTGATGCGCGAAGCTCTCGTTGATGTACAGGTCCATCATGAACTGCTCGAACCCGCGCAGGTACTGCCCGATTTCCAGGATCATGCCGGAGACGGCGTGTGTAGCCCCGACGAAGCAGTCAGTGGACTCCGAGAAAAAACGGGCCTTTTCCGCAAGGCCCTCGATGCGGCCCGGGTCGGCGACGCACGGCCACGCGTGGCGCTCGATGTCGGAGACATCCACGGCGGAGGCCAGCGGGGAGTAGACGACCAGCGAGGAGCCGTGCACCTCCCGTGTTCCCCACCCCCATTCGCTCATGCGCTCCCCGTTGGGGCCGGTGCGCTGGGGGACCAGCCGAGGGTGGCCGATGTCCAGGTGACGAAAATCGGAGTCCACCAGGACGTCGACGCGCTCGTCGACGTAGTCCCCCGAGCGGCTTGCCTTGGCGACGGGCCCCAGGCCGTTCCATCTCTGGTCTTTTACAATGGAAAGATACAGGTCATTGCAGAGCCTGCTGGAGGAGCCCCAGACGTCGATGGGAACCCTGTCGGGCTCCTTGTGACTGAGTGCCTGGGTTACTCTTTCTCGGTGCGTCATGTGGTTCCTGTAGTGCCGGGCAGCGCCGAGCCGGCCTTCTGCGGCTCATCCGGCCTGATGGTGAAGCGTTTCCCGGCCCCGCGCAGGCGCGCCTTCAGGTTCTGGTCCAGCAGCACCGCCAGGACGAGCACAATGCCCTTCATGATGCTCTGGAAAAATGTAAAGACATTCATGAGCTTCAGCCCCGTCCCGAGGCTGCCTATGATGAGACTTCCGATGATCATGCCGAGGAGCGACCCCTCCCCGCCGGCGAGGCTTGTGCCGCCCAGAACGACGGCGACGATGACGTCGAACTCGAATCCGATGCCGATGTTGGGGTCCCCGACGCCCAGCCGCGAGGCCATCATGACCCCCGAGATCCCTGCGAGCAGCCCCACCAGGACGTACAGTGTCATGACGATGCCATTGGAATTGATCCCCGAGAGGACGGCGGCGGTACGGTTACCGCCAATGGCGATGGCGTATTTGCCGAGGACCGATTTTCGCTCGAGGAAAAAGAATATGGCCACCACGGCGACGAGCACCACGAGGGGGATCGGGAAGGGTCCCAGGTTCTCGTTGCCGAGGTAGGAGAAGGAATCGGGCAGGCCTTCGCGGATCACCAGGCCGTCGGAAATGAGGTAGGACAGGCCGCGTCCGATGTACATGGTGCCGAGGGTTGCTATGAAGGGGGTGATGCGCAGCTTCACGACCATCGTGGCGTTGATCAGCCCGACAAGGAGGCCGACGGCCAGGGCAATGGCCAGGGACAGCCCGATGGGCAGGCCCGCCCTGCTCATGTAGGCAAAGGTCATTCCCGAGAGACACACGGTGCTTCCCACGGAGAGATCGATCTGCCCCGAAATCATGAGGAGGGTGACGGCGCAGCCCGCCATGATGACAAAGGAGTTCTGGATCAGGATGTAGAGGATATTCGTGCCGCGGATGAAGCGGGGGTTCATGATCGCGAATGCCACGACGACGATCGCGAGGATCCCCACCAGCACGAGCTTCTGCGGGTCAATTGCCTTTCGGTTCATCTCATTCTCCTCGGGCGCCGGTCACGACATGCATGATCTGCTCGCTGTCCACGCGGGGGCCGTTGGCGATGACATCCTGGATGCGGCCGTCGTAGAGCAGCGCGATCCTGTCACAGAGGTTGAGAACCTCCGGCAGCTCGGAGGAGAAGACGATCACCGCGGTGCCCGCGCGGGCCAGATCCCTGATGAGGTTGTGGATCTCCTCCTTGGCGCCGACATCGATGCCGCGTGTCGGCTCGTCCATGAGGAGGATCCGGGAATCCGCGTTGATGCACTTCGACAGCACCACCTTCTGCTGGTTGCCGCCGCTGAGCTTCTCCACCGCCTGGCTTTCATCCCGCGCGATGATCCTCACCTTGCCCATGAAAGAGCGGGCGAGCTGCCGTTCCTTCCTGCCGCTGAAGATGCCGTAGCGGGAGATGCTGCGGATGTTCATGAGGGGTATGTTCTCGCGGATGGACAGCTTGGCGAAAAGCCCTTCGCTCCGACGCTCCTCGGGCACCAGGGCGATGCCGCGTCCAATCGCGTCCCGGGGGGTCTCGATGACCACCGGAACGCCGTCGATCTCCACGGTGCCCTGCTTTGCGTCGAGGCCGAAGATCGCCCGCGCGATTTCCGTCTTGCCGGACCCGATCAGCCCGTAGAAGCCAAGGATTTCTCCCTTGCCCACGGAGAAGCTCACGTCCTTCAGCTTCGCCGTGGACACATGGCTCACGGCAAGGACGGGCGCCCCCCGGTCGGCGCCGCCGGGTATGTAGCGCTCGGCAACCACCTTGCCCAGCATCATGCGGATAAGCTCGGCGCAGGCCTCCACCTCGTCATCCCCGCAGGCGCGGGAGAGCTCGGCTACCTGGCGCGTCTCAATCATCTGCCCGTCGCGGAGCACGGTCACCGCATCCCCGATCTCGAAGATCTCGCGCAGGCGGTGCGTGATGTAGATCACGGTGACATTCGTGCGCTTCAGCTCCCTGATGATGGTGAACAGGCGCTTCACCTCGTCCTCGGAGAGCGCCGCGGTCGGCTCGTCCATGAAGATGACGTCCGACTGCGAGGCAATGGCCTTGGCGATCTCCACGACCTGCTTTTGCGCCACGCTGAGATCCACGACGCGCTGGTGCAGGGAGATGCGGGGATCGAGGCTCCGCAGCACATCGTAGACCCGCGCAACGGCGCTCGCGTCCTTGCGGAACAGACCCAGCCTGACCTTCTCCTTGCCCAGCATGAGGTTCTGTTCCACGGTGAGCTGGTTCACGACGTTGAGCTCCTGGAACAGCACGCTCATGCCCGAGTTCATTGCCTCGCGCGTGCTGCGCGGGCTGAACTCCTTCCCGTTGAACAGGATACTGCCGGCGCTCCGCCGCTCCGCGCCGGTGAGGATCTTGATGAGGGTCGATTTGCCCGCGCCGTTCTCCCCGACGATGCAGTGCACCGTATTGCGTTGGATGGCGAAGCCCACGTCCCGCAGCGCGTTGACGCCGGGAAAATGTTTTGTAATGCCCTTGATTTCCAAGAGAGCCTGTGGCATTGTCCCTTCCCCCTATCCCCGGCGCTCGCGGATGATTCTCGTCAAGAGCACCGCGCCGACAAGGATCAGGCCCTTGAGCACCGTCTGGTAGAAAAACTGCACGTTCAGCAGGTTGAGGATGTTCCCCACGAACCCCACGATGAGCGCCCCGATGATCATGCCCAGGAACGAGCCCTCCCCGCCGTAGATGCTCGTTCCCCCCAGCACGATGGCCACGATCACGTCGAACTCGAAGCCCGTGCCCACCTTCGGTGACCCCGAGCCCATGCGGGAGGCAAGCGTCGCGCCGCCGAACCCGGTCAGTGTTCCAACCAGGACGTAGAGGGCGGTGATCACCGCTCCCACCCTGATCCCGGAAAGCCGCGCCGCCACGGGGTTGCCGCCAATGGCGAAAGCGTACTTGCGCAGGTTGGTTTTCGCGAAGAGAAACCCGAAAACGATGATCAGGGCAACGACGATGATGAGAAACAACGGAATGGATCCCACCATCGTGCGGCCGAACGTCTGGAAGTCGCGCGGGAGCCCGGTGGTGACATTCGCCCCTCCGTCGAGCCAGGCCACGATGAACGCGAGGCCTTGCGCGACGTACATGGTGCCAAGGGTCGCGATGACGGGAGTGATCTTCAGCTTCGTGACCATGGCGCCGTTGATGAGCCCGAAGGCGGAGCCGATGAGGATGGTGACAACCATGGAGAGGGCCGTCGGCACGCCATTCTTGCTGAGGAATGCGTGCATGACCCCGGTGAGGGCGAAGACCATGCCCACCGAGAGGTCGAAATTGCCGGCGATCATCAGAAGCACCGCCGCCGACCCCGTCAGCATGATCATGGCCACCTGCATGAGAACGTTCACCATGTTGACGTAGCTGAGGAACTTGGGCGTGAGGATTGTCGCAACGACCATGATAAGAAGAAGGATCCCGACGAGGATGAGGAGCTGGATCGTCTGCGTTCCGATCCTCCGCGCGCCCGCTGTTAGTGTGATGTCTGCCTGACCCATCTGTGTTTCTCTCTATCGGTGCGGGAACGGCCCCCGCGGTATGCGCCGCGGAGGTCATGTCCCGTCTCAGATTTCAGTGTCCGAATGACCCTTATTTCCCGATGAGGCTCTTCAGGTCGCCCTTGTAGAAATACTGTTCGCTGAGAAACTTCTGGGCTTCTTCGATCGGCGTCTGCCAGTAGCTGATGAACTTGTTGAATGTATCGATCTGCATCCACTCGTCCGCGGGCTGCGAGCCTTGGATGACCTTGGCCAGCAGATCCATTTCCGCCATTGCGTTCACCTTCGGCTGCAGGCCCTGGGTGATCTTGAAGGAGGAATTCGGGTCGTAGAGCTTCGCAAGCTCGCCCTCGGTCGCGTCGGTTCCGACGACGATCTCAGTGAGGGGCTTGCCGTTGACTGCCTTGCCGCGTCCCGCATTCTCCAGGGCCGCGAGGGCTCCCAGGGCGTGATCGGCATTGGCGCCGTAGACGATATTCACCTCGGGGTGCGCCTGCAGGATGTCCTGCATGGCCGCCATGGACTTCTGGACATTGGCCGCGCCTTCGAGCTTGGCGACGAGCTGCGCCGTCGGATCCACGGCGAGAACGCCGGCGATGAAGGGGCCGGTGCGCATCTTCTGCACGATTTCGATCGTCAGGTAGTCGATGACCGCGATGTAGATCTTCTTGTTCGGATAGAACTCGTGCCACTTTGTGGCCGCTTCCTTGCCCATCATGAAGGATGTTTCCCCTTCGTTGATCTGCAGGTGCGGAACGAGGCGGGAGAAGGTCGGGATGTAGAAGGTGATGATGGGGATCTTCGCCTTGCGGGCGGCTTTCACCATCTGATCGTTGACCTTCTCATCGAGGGAATGGAGGGCAATTCCGTCAACTCCCTGGGAGATGAAGGTTTCAACGGCCTTCACCGAGGCTTCGGTGCTGAACTCGCCGTCGATGACATTCACATCTGCGTTGTACTTCTGCTTGGCGTACTGCTGGAGCCACTTCACGTGCGCCTGGTGATAATTCGCCTGCATGGTGATCGGGATCTTCCCGATCAGCCATTTCTTCCCGGCCGCGGACGCCTCGCTGATGAGGAAAACGCCGATGACAAGAACCACCGCGAGAGTCAGAGCTCTTTTCATGGTACCCCCTTTGTTTTGGTAGGTCGATCTGCTGTCTAGCAGATGTGCGATGCTAACATGCATTCGCTATTTGTCAACTAAAATTTGTCTTTAAATAAAAAAAGAAATAAAAAGATAGAAAAAGAGTCAAAATATTCATTTTCCTATTTGACTTTTACTATCGTTTGCTTGACACTGCACGGACTGCATATCCCCGGCACGGAGGTCAAGCGCATGAAAATCATTCAGCCAAAGAAACTGACTGCCGAGGCGTTCAGGCCCTTCGGGAGCGTCATCCTGAAACCCGAAAGAGCCCTGGATATAGAGTCTCCCTTTCTGCGGTATTGGCACGACATGATCGACCTTTCCAATCTCGGAGCGATGGGGACCATGGGATTCATGCAGATGAAGCGGGTTCCGATCCTCTGCGAGACACTGCAGGTCCTTCACAACTCCATAGAGCTTTACCTTTCACTGGATGGCAAGCCAAGCATTTTTTTCGCGGCCCCTCCCCGTGACGGGTCTCCGGGTCTGCCGGACGAGGAACGGATCGAGGCTTTCCTGATCGAAGGCAGCGCTGGCCTCTCCGTGGACAAGGGCATCTGGCACGTTGCCCCCTTTCCCCTGACGGAAACGGCTGACTTCGTGCTGGGGCTGCGCAACAATGTCATCCTGCGCGCGGGCACCGGTTTCACGGTGGACGCCAGGGAAATAACCTACGCAAAGCTCGCGCAGCCCGTGAAGATTGGAGGACCATGATGGGCGTACTGGACAAGTTCAGGCTGGAAGGAAAGAAGGCATTCGTCACCGGAGGCTCCCAGGGAATCGGAAAGGCGGTTGCACGGGGCCTGGCCGAGGCAGGTGCTGACATTGCGATCGTTGCGCGGGGCCTGGCCAAAGCCGAAGAAGCGGCTCACGAAATTGCCAAGCTCGGCGTCAAGATCATCGCGGTGAAGGCGGATGTCACCGTTCCCGCCGACGTGGATGCCATGATGAAGAGCATCCTCAAGGCATTCGGCACGGTCGACGTCGCTTTCAACAATGCCGGCACGGCGGTGGTGGAGAAGGCCGAGGAGATGAGCTACGAGAACCTGACGAAGGTCGTCAACGTCAACCTCTTCGGGCTCTTCCTCACCGCGCAGGCCGCCGCGCGCGTCATGATCAGGAACAAGAAAGGCTCGATCATCAACATGGCATCCATGTCGGCGCACGTCGTGAACATGCCCCAGCAGACCGCCAACTACAACGCATCAAAGGCCGGGGTCGTGCAGCTCAGCAAATGCCTTGCCGTTGAATGGGCCCCTCACAACGTGCGCGTCAACAGCATCAGCCCCGGGTACACGCGCACGGAGCTCGCCGAGTCATTCTCCGAGGAGCTCATCCGGCAGTGGGTGGAAAAGATCCCCATGGGGCGCATGGCTAACCCCGATGAGCTGCAGGGGGTCGTTCTTTTCCTGGCAAGCGAAGCCTCCTCCTACTGCACGGGCACGGATATCATCATCGACGGCGGATACACGCTCTGGTAGGAGCACGGGAGAACAGAGATGGCGCATCACTACGTCGCGGGCATCGACATCGGAACCACGGGAGCCAAGGCGGCTATCTTCGACCTCGAGGGGCGGCTGACGGCAAGTGCCTACACCGAGTACGGCTGCGTCTATCCGAAGCCTAACTGGGTCGAGCAGGACGTGCGGCTCATCGTGGGAGGTGCCATTGACTGCTGCCGCAGGGCGGTGTCTGAATCAGGACTCGACCCTGCCAGCATCGCCTCCGTATCTTTTTCCGCGCAGCGCTGCTGTTCCCTATTCCTCGACGCGCGCGGAGTGTTGGTACGGCCAATGATCTCCTGGCAGGACAACCGGGCGCACGAGGAGGTCGCGGAGATCGAGGCGAAGATCACCGCCAATGAGTTCTACGACATCACGGGGATGCCGCTGAACACCACGTGGATGGTGTCCAAGCTGATATGGGTGCGCAACCACGAGCCTGCCAACTGGGAAAAGGTGGCGAAGGTCGTGCAGCTCCAGGACTACGCGCTGAAGGAGCTGGGGGCCGAGAGCTTCTTCGAGGACGTCTCTGATGCCGGCTTCTTCGGGCTGTGGGACCCGTACGCATTCGACTGGAGCGACCGCCTGCTCTCCCTCCTGCGCATACCCCGCTCTCTGTTCCCCGCCCCGACGGCCTCGGGGACCTGCGTCGGGGCCGTGTCGGCGGCTGCCGCCGAGCGCTCCGGGCTGAAGAAGGGAACGCCGTTGTGCGTCGGCGCCGGGGACCAGAACAGCGCGGCCGTCGGCGCGGGCATCGTCCACGAGGGCTTTCTCTCGGTCTCCCTCGGCACGGGGGGCCTGGCTGCCACATACCTCGACGTGCCATTCCGCGACCCCAACCGCAAGGCGATGGTGGTCAACCACGCCGTGTACGGCAAATGGCAATTGGAGGGCCTGCAGGCGGGGGCGGCGGGAGTGTTCAGGTGGTTCCGTGACGAGATAGCGGCGCTGGAAAAACAGGGCGCGGCCGCCGCGGGGAAAAACGTCTACGACGTGCTGAACCAGATGATCGAAAGCACCCCGCCGGGCGCGAAAGGGCTTATTCTCCTGCCCTACCTGGCAAGCGCGACCACGCCGCGGTGGAACCCGCATGCCCGCGGAACCATCCTCGGGCTTACCTTCGCCCACGATCGCGCATGTCTTGCCCGATGCTTCATGGAAGGAATCACCATGGAGGTCCGCGACATGATCAACTCCATGCTGCGCGCGGGGATCCCCATCGACAAGGTGAGGATCCTCGGCGGCGCGACGAAATCTCCCATCTGGAACCAGATCCAGTCTGACGTGTACAATCGGCCCGTGGAAACATTGAAGATGACGGACGCCGCTCTGATGGGATCCGCGATATTTGCCGCCGTCGGGATCAAGGCTTTCTCCGACATCGCGGAGGGAACCCAGCGGATGGTGAAGGTGGACGCGACATTCGTTCCCAGCACCGAGCGCGCAAAGCTCTACGACGAGATATTCGAGGTCTACTGCGGTGCCTACGAGGCGCTCGAGGGGAAGGGGATCTTCAGCGCCCTTGCGCGGCTGCAGAGAGCCTGAGCATGAGGAACCCATCATGATTGCCCGGCCGAAGCACTTCATCGAAGAACGTCATGCAATGATCATGAAGCTCCTCAAGGAGAACGGAAGAGTGACCGTGAAGGAGCTCTGCGAGCGGTTCTCCGTCACGCTTGCGACAATCCGCACCGACCTCGACTACCTGGAAGGCATTGGAAAGATCCGCCGCACCCATGGCGGGGCAATCCCCGCCGCGCGGGACTTCGACCCGCTTCCCTTCGGCATGCGCCGCATGTACTACGGGGCCGAGAAAAGAAGCATCGGGAAGGCGGCTGCCTCCATCGTGAAGGACGGGGAGGTCATCTTCATCGACGGCGGAACGACGGCAGCCGAGATGCGGCGGTACTTCGGCGGAAAGAGCAACGTGACGATCATCACGCCCAGCATCGAGGTGGCGCACTGGCTGACCACGGCAACCTCGGTGAACGTGTATTTACTGAACGGTTTTCTCAATCGGGATTCCCTCTCCACCGTCGGGGTTCCCAGCAATGAGACCATGCTGCAGATGAATATCTCGAAGGCATTCTGCGGAGCGGCGGGCCTCACGCTGCTCGACGGTCTCACTGACGTTCAAATGGGGTTCGTCGACCAGAAGCGCGTCATCTGCCAGCACGCACGCATGATCATTGGGCTGGTCGATCACTCGAAGGTCGGCGTGACCTCCCTCGCCTCGTACGCAAGCTTCGACGACATCGACACCCTGGTCACCGACAAGGCGCTGCCTCCCGATCTCGCGCAGGAGGCGGAAACCCACGGGATAGAGGTCATTGTAGCCTGAACAGAATGAGTGCCGCGGCGCGCAGGCTCCGCCGCGCACGGAGTTGATCATTTCAGTAGAGTAAAGCACACTCGCTGAACGGCGGTCGCAGTCCATCCGCCTGAACAAAACAGGAGGTCGATCCCATGAAACGGGATGACGCGGCATTTTCACCCCTATTTCTTTGGCTGTTTGCGCTCTTTCTTACATGCCTGATAGTGTCCAACGTCATCGCCGGCAGGCTCATTTCGATCCATGGCATCGTCCTGCCTTCCGCGGTAATTCTCTTCCCGATAACGTACATCCTCGGGGATGTCCTCACGGAAGTCTACGGCTTCAGGAAGACACGGCTTGTCATCTGGGTCGGTTTTGCCGCGAACATCCTCATGTCCGTGATCTTCCTCGCGGCGATTGCCCTGCCCGCCCCTTCCTTCTTCAGGGACCAGGGCGCATACGCAACCGTTCTCGGCATGACGCCCCGGATCGTGCTTGCATCCCTCGTCGCCTACTGGGCGGGGGAGTTCGCGAACTCGATCGCGCTCTCGCTGCTCAAGAAGGCAACGGGCGGAAAGTACCTCTGGACCAGGACGATATCATCGACGATCGTTGGACAGGCCTTCGATACCATCCTCTTCATCTCCATCGGGTTTGCGGGAGGCGTTCCCGGCCCGGTCCTTCTGCAGATCATGCTGGCACAATACCTCTTCAAGGTGTGCTACGAAGTCGTTCTGACGCCGGTGACCTATGCCGTTGTCGGCGCCGTCAAACGGAAGGAAGGCGTGGACACCTTCGACAGGGGGATCGCCTACAATCCCTTCAGGCTGGGAGGAAAGTAAATGGCGGACCTTCAATTCAAGGCACTGGGGAAGAAGACCTCGGGACCTTCCCGCTCGCTGGATGTCTTCCCGACCCCTGCCCATGTCGGGAAAGTCGTGCTGGAGAGCGATGAAGTCACGAGCCTCTGCCCGGTCACGGGCCAGCCCGATTGGGAGACGGTCCGCATCGAGTTCCAGCCGGGGCCTTACTGCATCGAGAGCAAGAGCCTGAAGCTCTACCTCTGGTCGTTCAGGCAGGAGGGCGTCTTCTGCGAGGCCTTCGCCGCGCGAATCGCCCAGGACGTCTATGAGGCCTGCAATCCCGTCTGGGTGAATGTCACCGTCACACAGAAGCCGCGGGGCGGGGTGACCATCAGCGCCCAGGCGAGCCTGCCGGATCGGCCTGCGCAGGCGCCGCAATAAGAATTGGAGGGGGCGCCCTTCAGTCGCACAGCCTGCTGCTGCCAAGAACCCCTGGCGTGCCGTCGAGCTCTCTCAGCAGCCTGTCCGTCTCGGAGATCAGCCCGCGCATAGTCAGGGTGTGGTCGAGGTTCGCCCTCCCTGCGCGCCGGCAACGGGCAGAAGGGGCAAGAGGAGGAGGCTGGGACGGCACTTCCTATCCTTTCTCAGGTCCCTCCGATTATGCAACGAATGAGATCTTCCTTGACCACGGTTTCTGCCAGGAATTCCCTGACAATTCTTCCTTCAAACATGACGAGAATCCTGTCGCAGATTTCGATTAGCTCCGGGACTTCTGACGAAGAGATGATCACGGAGATTTTTTCATCCGCCAATTCCTTGATAATACGGGCGATCTCGGCTTTTGCTCCGATGTCGATGCCCCTGGTCGGCTCGTCACAGAGCAGTATGTTCGGTCTTGCTGCGAGCCATCTGCCAAATATCACTTTCTGCTGATTGCCACCACTCAGGGACCCGCTTGAGACGGAAAAGCTTGGGGCACGGATACTCAATTCTTTCATGATGTCCGTGGCAACATTGTTTTCCTGCTTGTTTCTTATGAACCCCAGAGCTCCAGAAACATTCTTAATACTGCTGATCGTGATGTTCTCTTTTATATTCCTGATTCCGAAAATGCCTTCCTCTTTTCTATCGCGGGGAATCATCCCGATTCCCAGATCGCTTGCTTTCTTTGTGCTGCTCAGGACTTGCAGCTTCCCGTTTACATACATTTTCCCTTTCGAGATCCGCCCCACGCCGTACAACGCCCGTATGAGCTCGCTTCTTCCTGAAGAGGTCAGCCCAGCAAAGCCAAGTATTTCCCCTTCATGCAACTCGAAGCTCACATCATTCACGTAACTGTCCAAAGTCGATATCGCGCTGACGCTTAAAACCTGGCTTCCTCGCGGTCGCGCCTTTTTGCCCATGGCCCGTGCGCCCATCTCATGGCCAACCATCATCCTAATGACCTCGTCCATCGGCACTTCAGAAGCCTTGACGACATCCACTTTCTTTCCGTCCCGCAGCACCATGATCTCATCCGCTATTCGCTGTACTTCTTCGAGAATATGGCTGACATAAATGATGGTGACCCCCTGGTTTTTCAGCTGCCGGATGAAATCCAACAAGCTGTCAACCTCCGACTCATCAAGTCCCGCCGTCGG
>JBEKVA010000045.1:0-16053 GCA_049514475.1 Spirochaetia bacterium | reverse complement strand
TTTTCACTGCAACTGACTGTGTCTGGAAGTATTGGATGGAGGTATCCCCCAAGTCTGGGGTCACTGCAGAGTATAAGCTTTCGGCAGACGGAAAGAGCCTCCAGATCAACCTGAAAAAAGGACACCCGTTGCAGAAGCTAATACGCGTCAAGTGAGAGCGTCCCAGCCCAGCAATTCTCGGCAAGGCCAGCCGATGGCTTTGGTGAGGATGGAGCGGGCATCTGTTGCCCCGGGAACGGCGTCCGGCATCCCCAAGCGTAAAGCAGCGTTCCGACTGGTACAATGATAGCCTCGACTTCTCGGCGCCGTTTCACGACACCGCCGCTGCGTACCTCGCCAGCACCTCGTCCACTTGGGCACGAATTAGAGAATCGGGATCCAGGGGCAACGCTCCTTCCTGAACGCGCAGTGACTGTCGAGGCATGTATTGGTTGAGCAAGGCCAATGGAATTTCGACAGACCGAAGGTTTGCAAGCAACTGATCGACGGCGCGGGTCACAGCCGGGACACCCCAGTAATAGCGACACCTGTCTGATAGCCCGAATTTCCTCAGAAACCGCTTTTCCGCCTCATCCCCCTGATAGTAGCTCTTCCAATGATCCGGGTTGGAGACCATTGCTTGCTCCAGTACATCTGCGAGCTTCGACCTTTTCAGCTCCTTTTCAATAGAGGAGCAGGCCTCTTCAACGTACTCAAGGAGGAAAAGGGCCTCGCGAACCGCCCCCGTCAAGGATGGACCAACCTTGAGGATTGCAAATCCATCCTGCACCATCTGCCGCAGGGCCCCTTCGGTCTGGTAATCCGTGGCATGAGCTTCAAAGACGGTTTTCGGCATCAGCTTTTTCCGCGCGAAGACAAGCTCCTGCACCTTCTTATGGTCATAGCGATGGACAATCCGTTCCCCATGCTCGACGGCGGGCTGCACGACAACGGCGATCACTCTTTCCCATGCCTTCTCAAGCCCGAAAGAAAGAAAGGTCTCGTGGCACAGCGCTACGCTTTCTTGGAGCTCCTCGGCCGTAGTCACCTGGGGTTCCGCCGCTCCTGACTCGGTCCCCCCCGGAGCGGGTACGTCCGTCCCGATTACATACAAGGGAGCCGGAGTGCCGGGGACCCGGCCGCGCATTCTTTCCCATGACTCTTCGGCCACCTTGCAAAGCTCCGCGGACCTTCGCGCGCCGACACGCGGCTCGAGCGGACGCGTGCGATTCCCCTGGTCGTCTGCGAGGTGCATGCTTGCATCGATGTGGATCTTTGTATATCCGGCGAGAACGCTCTCCGCGACAAGGCAACGCGCCTTTTCCATAGCCCGTGCTTCCGGCTCATTTCTCCAGGGGAATGGTCCTGCATGGTCTGAACCGAAAACTATGGCTTCGGAGGGAATGTCCAGGATCTTCATCTTTTCACGGATGCGCTGAATGAAATCCTTAGCCGTCATTCCCGTGTACCCGCCGAACTGATTGACCTGGTTTGCCGTGGTCTCGATGATGAGGTTTTCTCCCCGGCGCCCGCGCATGAGCGCGGCCTCAAGGACCGCCTCGTGGGTTGTGCAGACCGAATAGACGCCCTTTTGCCCGCTTCCTAGGGAATCGGGCGAAAGGGAGAGCAGCATTTCGTAGCAGGTCATTCTTTTCCTCCATGATGATGAAGAGCGGGGAGAGCCGGCGCAGGTCAGACAGTGATTACCTTCACCCCTTGTTCTGCGATCTGTTCCTGGAAAGTCTTTTCCACCTTCTCGTCTATGATCAGACAATCCAGTTCGTTTATTGAAATCGTGTTCGCGTTCCCCTTCTTATCGCACTTTGACGTATCAGCACAGAGCACTGCCGTGTCCGCGCATTTCGCCATCTGGCGTATTACTTCAGCGATATCAAGCGAGGATGCGGTGACGCCGGACGCAGCGGAAAATCCGATCGTTCCGATGAAGGCGTACCTGGCGTTGAATCTCTTAATCGCATCCAGCGCTAGAGGTCCCACGAAGCATTCGTCGAGCAGCCTGAAGTCCCCTCCCAGCATCGTGAATCGTACCGCGGGATTGAGCCTGATCGACGGAATCGGGAGGAGGGAGTTCGTGATGATGTGGATGTCCCGTTTTCCAAGCAGGTAGCGGGGGATCATCGACGTCGTAGTACTGGAATCAATGAAAACCGTGTCCCCACTCTGGATCATCTGAGCAGCTTTTCTCGCGATACGCACCTTTTCCCTAATATTCAGCCCTTGCCGGGCAATCATGTTCGGGTGGAGCGCGAGGACCGCCTTGCCGCGCGTTCTCACGACAAGCCCGCCGCTCGTCAGATGATTCAGGTCGTTGCGAATCGTAGCGTCGGTAACTTTCAGCCTCATGCTTATTTCAACGACGGAGATGCCCGGATCTTCCACAAGAAGGTCGAGGATTCTCTTCTGCCGCTCCGTTACCAATCCATCGATATGCGCCGGCTTGATGTGCTCGCTCGGCTTCATCGATACCTCCCTCTCGAGCAACCTTTCCTTAATGGCATGCAGCCGAGCCTGTGAGGTGCCTGGAATGTCCGGCCGCCGACTTTCCCGCGCCATGGTACCCCACTCTTCCTTCCTCTTCTACATGCCATTCCTGAGCACAAGCAGTCCCCGCCTTTCAGCAACCGCTTCGAAGGCTTTCATCTGTTCCTTCGTGTAGGGGCGGACGGTCTCATCCATGAAGGACTCCTTCCCCATCAGCTTGTATTTGCTGCATCCCAGGGAATTGTAGTTAATGAACTCGACGGGGAACGCCTTTGCCGTTGCTCCCAGAAAAGCGCATATATCCTCAACATTCCGCACACTCCCCGAATACCCCGGAATCAAAGGAATTCTGACGACCGCTGTTCGCCTGCTGGTGGCAAGGGTCTTGAGATTTTCCAAAATCACCGTGTTGTTGACGCCGGTAACCTCACGATGCTTAACGGGATCATAGATTTTCAGATCGACGATGAATAGATCAACCACCGGAAAAAACCTCTGCACGATGGCCTTCTCCGCGTAAAGACAGGTCTCTATCGCCGTGTGCAGTCTTTTCCTTTTGCAGCGTCTCAGGATTTCAAGGGCAAACTCGTGCTGGTAGAGAGGATCTCCGCCTGAAATCGTGACACCGCCGCCCGACAAGCGGTAAAAATCCAGGTCCTTCGAAACTTCTCGCATCACCGCATTGACGCCTATTGATTGGCCGTCGAAAACAAGGGCCTCCGTCGGGCATTCACTCACGCAGTTTCCGCAGAGCGTGCATTTCGTCCTATCGATAAGGACATGCCGCTCTTCACCATCCGAGAATGCGAGAGCGCCTTCTGGGCATTTCGCAAGGCACGCACCGCAGTGGATGCACTTTTTTTCGAAATACCACAAGTCGATGCGGAAGTTTTTCCCTTCCGGATTGTGGCACCACGGGCAGTCCAGGGCACACCCTTTCAGGAAGACAGTCGTGCGGATACCTGGCCCGTCCTGGATGGTGAAGCGTCGTATATCAAAAATGAGACCAGACCGCATCTATCTAATTATCTCCGTATTCCGTTCTTTGGATGATTTCGTTCTGCAAATCGTCCGCCAGTTCCGTGAAATAGGCCGTATATCCCGCGACGCGTATCAACAGGCCGCGGTGATTTTCAGGATTCTTCTGGGCGTCAAGAAGGTCATCTTTGCTCACGACGTTGAACTGCACGTGATTGATCCTGAACTTTACGAACGCTTTCAACAGCGCCGAAAACTTGTCGATGTTTGCACGACTGGAGAAGAACTCCGGAAGGAACTTCATGTTCAGCAGGGACCCGTTGCTCGCGAGTTTCGACTGGATCCTGGACACCGATTTCAGCAACGCGGTCGGACCCGTGCGATCTCTGCCGTAAACGGCGGACATCCCGCCGTCCGCCAGCGGCTGCCGTGCCTTCCTCCCGTCAGGGGTTGCTCCGACGTTCAAGCCCATAGGCACGTGGGCGGATACGGTGTAGAGGCCCACCTGGCATCTGCCATCGCGCACGTTCCGGTAGTGGCTCACCTTCCTCTGGAAATACTTGATCCATTTCTGAGCGATCTCATCGACCCAGGCGACATCGTTGCCGAACTTCGGAATCTTGTTTACCAGCCTGTTCCTCAGTTCCTCGTAGCCCTCGTAATCTTTCTTCATCGCGTCCAGGAGGGTTGACGGGTCGACGAGCCTCTCTTTGTACACGGCAACCTTCAGCGCGGCAAAGCAATCCGCTATATTCGCCACCTGGATAGCCTGGATGCCAGTATAGTTGTAGTGGGCGCCGCCGGCCGTCACGTCCATTCCCTTGCCCAGGCAGTCATCGATGACCGATGAGAGGAAGGGAGAGGGAAGGATCTTCGCATGAAGGGCATCCACGATGCGGCACGCCTTCATCATTTTCTCTATGAAATAGTCGATCTGCTTTCTGTATGCATTCTCCAAGTCGCGGAAGGTTTTGTAATCTGGAAGCGAACCCGTCTCGAGTCCTATTTTCTGCCCTGTCAGCAGACAGCGCCCGTTGTTCAGGGTCACTTCGAGCACTTTGACCATGTTGAACATGGCCGCATCGCTCCATCCCAGGTTGTTTCCGTGCGTCGTGAGCTCGACGCAACCGACAATGGCATAGTCCACGGCATCGTTCCGCGCGATGCCCTGCGCCCGGAGCGCTGGGATGATACTTTCGTCGTTGAAGATCTGCGGCATGCCGCAGCCCGAGCTGATGACCCGAATGCACTCTTCGAGAAAAGCTTTCGGCGTCCCAGCATGGATGCGCGCGGAGAGGTTCGGCTGCGGGAGCCGCACATGCTCCTGAGCCTTCAGAAAGATGAAAGACAGCAGGTTGGTCGCGTCGCCGCCGGAAACCGATCTTCCCCCAATGGCGACGTTGAATCCCGTCGTAAAGCCTGCGAAGTATTTCGCGCTTTCGGAGTTTCTCATATAGACGACATGATTGAACTTTATCCAAAGCGCTTCGGTGAGCTCGAGTGCCCGCACAAGGGTGAGCCTTCCGGCAAGGAAATCGCTTTCGAAATACGAGTAAAGGTACTGGTCCATTCTTCCTGGGGAAATGGAGTTCGCATTGGATTCGACATGCAGAATGACAAAGAGAAACCAGGTGGACTGCAGAGCCTCGTGATACGAAGCGGGAGGACGGCGCGTCAGGTTTTCGCAGATTTCCGCGATTTCCGACAAGGACGATTTTTGCGGCGAAGGCGGAAGGCCCTCGGCCATTCTTTTTGCCGCTTGCCCATGGCCTCGCATGAAGGTCAACGCCCCTTCGAGCACGATTCTCACGGCCGAGTAAAACACCTGCTTTTCCTGTGGAGCCTTCTCTGCCAGGCTGATGACTTCCTTGAGCAGGCCTGTCGGTCCGAGCCTCAGCCATTTCCTGGTATCTGGGCAGATATGGCCTTGCGAGTGGTCCTTCTGGTTTATCTTGACGACCGTTTCGATTCTCTTGAGCTCAGGCCCGAGGGCCTCCTCGATCTCATCCCTGAGGCCTTTGCCGCGCCAGTAGGGCCAGATCGAGCTTTCGAACTCGGCACGGTCTTCCGGACGCACGTCAAACCGGTCCTGGGCTCTCACCGGAAGGGATCCAATTTCCTCTTTCAGCCAGGCGACACCGGCCTCGGGAGATACGACCCCGCTCCTGATCTGGGCAGTCCTGTTTCCAACGATCAGCTCATCCGGATCGATACAGATTTCGACATTGGAAAGCGCTTCGGTTATCGCGAGCGCCCTCTTGATGAGCCTCGGTTTGCCCTCGTTATTCCGGTACGTCTCCGTGACAATACGGGCCTGCTCGATGGACATGTAGCGCGGGTCGTTCAGCACATGACCTTTCAGCGACATGATCCTCGGCGGCACGTCCACCGAAGACAGTTCACCCAGGAAATCGTTGTAATTCACCATGGAACCCTATCCTCCAAACGTCCACATCCGAAAAGCCGCTGCTGATCCGTTCACGAGTGCCCGGCCTCTCCCGAGTCATACTTCACCGTGGGGAACGGAATTGATGAGCCGCTCCACCTCCTCCATCGTGGGCGCTCCTTCCATGGGTCCCCACTTGGTAATTGACAAGGCACCGGCCGCGTTGGCTATCAGTCCGCATTCATAAAGCGGCTTGCCCTTCAGAAGGCCGGTCAGGAATCCCGCGCAAAAAGTGTCTCCCGCTCCCGTCGGATCCACTTCCTCAACCTCGAACGGCGGCACGTCAATCAGGCCTTGGTCGCTGTAGATCCTGCAGCCCCCCTTGCCCAGCTTTTGGACGACCAGCTTGCCCCTCGCCTGCAGCTGACGGCATGCCTCGTCGTCGCTCTCAGCGTTCATGAACTCTTTCGCCTCGTTGATGCTGGGGAGAACCAGACTCGATCTCTCAAGGACGGGCGCGGCGACCCTTCTCAGCTCCTCCACTCCAAGGGCTTCTTTGCGGATGTTCGGGTCGAAGCTGACGAGGGTCGAATCGGGGACAATGTCGATGATCTTCAGAACTGCTTCCCGAGAGCAGACGCTTCCCGATAGGGCAAATCCTGTCAGATGCACCCATTTCACGTCCTGAAAATACTCGTCGTCGATGTCATCGCAGCAGAAAAGGCTTGCCGCGGCATTGTGCAGGTGATAAAGGAACTTTCTTGACCCGTCACGGAAATAGGATATGAAGGTAACCGCGGTTGATACCCCGTCGACGCATTTCATGCAGGAGGTGTCGACCCCCGACCCTTCGAGCTTGTCCGTCACGCATTTGCCGAACCCGTCGTTCCCCACGACACCAATGAACCCACAACGGTTCCCCAGTTTCGCGGCGGCGTTGATGAAGATCGGCGTATCCCCGCTTGGGAACGGTCCCAGGAACTCCCCCGGCACATTGAAATCCTTGTCGAGGTCCTTCCTCATGACTTCCACCAGCGGGGCTCCTACCGTCAGTATGTCAAAACCCATCCGAATACCTCCACCCTGTCCGGATGTCATTCTACGCTTTCACCCCGGTCCGCTTGGCTCCGGTGCTGATGTGCTTGAAGATCATTACCAGAAGCAGCACGAGGCCCCAGATGAGCAACTTGTAGAAATTGCTCACATACGGGAACATGTTGATCGCCGAAGACAGGAACTGTAGTATCAAGATGGCGAGGAGGACTCCGCCAATCCTCCCGAACCCGCCCTCGGGCTTCACGCCGCCGAGGATCACGATCAGAATGCACTGAAGGGTGTACTCGAGACCATAATCGGCTTTCGCGGAGTTCAGACGTGCCATCATAATGAGCCCAGCTACAGACGAAAGAATACCGGAATAGATGTATGTCTGGTTCAGCAGCCGCCTGATGTTGAGGCCGCTGAAACGGGCGGCCGTCGCATTCGTACCCAGCATGTAGATCTTGGGGCCGTATGTCGTCTTCTTCAGAAGAACGCCGACGAGAAGGAGGAAGATGAGAAAGACGATGAGCGGGACGGGAATTATCCCGAATATCGCGGCATTCCCGACTGCCGGGTACAGCGGCGGAAGCCTGTTCAGCCCCCTGCCCTGCGTGAGAATAATCGAGATGCCGGTGAACAGCTGCATGCTCCCCAGCGTCGCGAGAATTGCCGGGATGCCGATGGTGGAAACAAGGAGGCCGTTGACCAGGCCGGTGATGAAACCGACGCAGAGAGCAACGACGCAGGAAAGCACCAGGATCAGGAGAACATGCGCGCCGCCCGCGCTCGCCGGAACCAGGGCCTTCATCGTCAATGCCGCCGCAATTGCAGAGAGATTCGCGATGCCTACAACGGACAGGTCGATCCCTCCGGTGATCATGGTGAGCATGATGCCGATCGCCAGGAGACCGAACTGCGGGAACTGGTATGACATCGATTGGAAGTTGTTGAACGTGTAGAACTTTGCCGGCTTCAGGATCGCTATGACGAGCAGCACTACACCCATCATGAGAAGGAGGTTGGAGATGTCGCCGTCCCTGCGGTGAAGGGTGAGGAGCCTGTCCCGGATCGTTGTCGCCGTGTTTACAGAGTGCTTCATTTATGCGTCCAGTATCTTCGGCAGCCGATTTCTCCTCGCCAGGACCTGGAACGCCGATATTCCCGTGCCCACGATTATGAGAAGGCCAGTAAAGAAGTTCTGCCAATAGGAGGGGATGCCGAGCAGCAAAAGGCTGTTGGACATGATCGTAATCAGAGCGGTGCCGAGAAGCACCCCGGTGATGGTGCCGGAGCCACCGGTAATGCTGGCCCCTCCCAGGACAACGCTCGCGATGACGAGCAGCTCCATCCCGATGAGGTTCGTGGGCTGGCAGTTCTGCATCATGCAGACGCGTGTCATGCCCGCTATTCCCGCCATGAGACCGACCAGGCAATAGATGGAGAACTTGATCCACTTCACGGGGAACCCGGCACGCACGGCCGAGACGGGGTCCCCACCGATCGCGTATACCCCCCGCCCCCAGATCGTGTACCGCAGGAGAAAAAAGGTCAGCACGACAACCCCGAAGAGGATCAAGACCGACGAGGAAAGGTTTGAGGTGAGGCCACTCACGGCATTGGTGGCCACGAACAATCGTGCGTTGCCGAAATCAAAGATCGCCTTCGGTACATCAGCGATTTCCTGCGCGTTGAGGGCGCCCTGGAGAATTCCCATGAACACGCTCTGCGTGCCCAGCGTGACGATGAGAGTCGGCAGATTAAACAGGGCAATGATCGCCCCATTGAAGGCACCCAGGATCAGGCCGAACAGGGCGGAAAAGGCGAACGCCCAGAAAACGCCGCCGCTGAAGCCGGAGCTGAGGAGTATCTTTGTCGTTGCGAACATGCTAAGGGAAGCTACTGCGGTGAATGATACATCGATGCCACCCGAGACGATCACGATGAGCGCGCACATGCCGAACATGGCCGGCACAATCATCGAGACGACGATGTCGACCAGGTTATTCGCGCTCAGGAACTGGCCGCTCCTGAGCTGGACCAGCGCGCACAGTGCGACGATCGTCAGCGCCGCGTAGAGCTCGTACCTGCGGGACAACCGTGCCAGGCCCCGCGCTGACGCCGTCCGATCGGGAGCGAGTTGGGTATGAGTCATGCGCATCCTCGTGTTCATTCGCTGCGTTTCCTGTTCTCCCGGCGTGGCTGCTTCATTCGGCAATGCATATGCGGGCCAGCTCACGCTCGGAGACGTCCTTGGGGTCCAGCCGTCCGCTCAGCCGTCCGCTCTTCATGACAAGGACCCTGTTGCAGAGGGTCAGGACCTCGGGAAGATCGTCGGAGATAACGATGATCCCAAGCCCGCTCCGGGCAAGGGACTTCAGTATCTCGTGGATGTCGTGCTTTGAGCCGATGTCGACGCCCACCGTCGGCCCGTTGAGGATGAGCACCTTCATGTTCCTCGACATCCATTTGGCGAGGACCACGCGCTGTTGATTCCCGCCCGAAAGGGTCTGGACGGGGCGCTGGGGGTCCGTGGTGCGGATCGCTAACTTCTCTATCCACTGCAGGATCTCTCCGTTGACCTTGTCCTCATTGATCAGTCCCAAAGCGCCCGTAAGCTGGTCAATTTTAGAGATGATGATATTCATCCCAATCGGCTGGGTGAGGAATAGACCTTCCGTCAGTCTGTCCTCGGGCACATAGCCGATCCCGCAGTTCATGGCCTGAGTCACGCCGGAAATCCTGACCTTCTTCCCCTCGACGAGGATGACCCCCTGGTCGCACGGCCTGATTCCGAAAAGCGCCTGGGCGAGCTCAGTCCTTCCCGATCCGAGCAGCCCGGTGATCCCGACAATCTCGCCGCGATAAACGGAAAAGGAGATGTCGGCGAACCCGTTCTTTAATCCAAGACCCTTCACGTCCAGGACGGGCTCCGCACCCATCTGATCGGCATCGAAGCAAGATTTCTCGAAGCGACGACCCGTCATGTAGAACGTGAAGTCATCGCTGTTCAGCCGAGCGGTGTCGTCGGTGATGACGTTTTCTCCGTTTCGAAGAATGGTGAACCTTTCCGAAATCTCGAACACTTCGTCGATCTTGTGGCTCACGAAAAGGACGGAGATGCCTTCCGACTGCAGCCGCTTGATGATCCGAAAAAGCGTCTGCACCTCTTTACGCGTCAGTGCGGTCGTCGGCTCGTCCATAATGATGAGCCGCGCGTTGTTGATCAGTGCCCGGCTGATCGCCACCTGCTGCTTTTCCGCGACCGAGAGCTGCCCGACAATGAGGTCCAGATCCGCCTGGAACTCAACCAGTTGCGCGGCCTCTCTTGCTACCTTTCTCAGCCGTCGCCAGCTGATCAGTCTGTGCCGGGAGGCAACCTCGCTGTTGATGGCGATGTTCTCCATCACCGTCAAGTTCGGGAAAATGGAAAAGTCCTGGTAGATGACCTGAACGCCATGTACGATGGATTCCAGCGGGGTTATTTTCGAGAAGGGGACGCCGTTGTACTCGAGCTCCCCCTCATCCATGTCATATACACCTGAGATGATCTTTATTAGGGTGGATTTTCCGCACCCGTTCTCCCCCGCTAAGCAGTGAATTTCGCCTTTCTTGATCTCGAGGCTGACGCTTTTAAGCGCTTCGACCCCGGCAAAGGACTTTCGGATGTTCGTAGCCCGCAAAATGAATCGATTGTCTGTCGTTTCCATCAGCGTATTGCCCCCCTGCCTCTGCGTCGGTCCCGAAGACTCCTGAATGAGTCCTCAGGGGGAGACGCCCCCTGAGGACTCTGTCCGCCATGAGCGCAGGGCGGCCTACAAGGACTGCGCAGCCTTAGAAATCGAAGCTATCAACGTTGTCCTTGGTCAAGGTCACCCAGCCAGCGCCGATGAGAAGCTTGCCCTTCAGGGTCATCTTCTCGTAGCCTTTGCGGCCGAGATTGACGCCTGTCGCGATGGGCTCCTTGTCGAGGATTTTCTTCGCCAGCACGCACATTGCGTAGCCGGCATCCGCGGGATCCCACAGAGTGGCGTATTGCATGGTGCCGTCCTTCAGGTAGCGCCTCACCTGCGAGGGGAGGCCCGTGCCGCACGTGAACGCCTTGCCCTTCAGGCCGAGTTCCTGGATGGCTTTCGCGGAATTGGGCGCAGCGTGGCCCGACGTTCCGAAGATCCCCTTGAGATCAGGATACTTCTTGAACAGCTCCTTCGCCTTCTGGTAGGTGATGTTGGGATCATCCTGGATCTCGACGCGGGCGTCGGCCTGGATCAGCTGCATCTTGGGGTATTTCTCCTTCTGACGCGCAATGCCACCGTCGGCCCATTCGTTGTGCGACGCGTTGGTCAGGAAGCCGACCATCGTGACGTATTTGCCGGAATAGTTCATGGCTTTGGCGAGGTTGTCCATGATGAAAGCGCCATACTGGTTGTTGTCGAACGCTTCTATATCGTACATCGTGTTCTGCTGAGTCGCCCCCTCGTGGGTGACCACAACGATACCTTTCTTCAGCGCCTTTTCAAGGACCGGCTCCAGTGACACCGGGTCGATAGGAACGACGCAGAGTGCATCGACTCCCGCTGAGATCAGGTCTTCGATGACTTCCGCCTGCGCTGCCGCGTCAGTTTTGGACGGTCCCTTCAGATAGGCCTTCATTCCGCTGTCTTTCGCGTACTGAACGACGCCGACATCCATCCGCTTGAACCAGCCAATGGTCGCGTCCTTGGGAACTACCGCGATTTCGTACACCTTTCCCTCTGCGTACGCTGCAAAGCTGAGAAGCAGCGCTGCTAGCACTAGAAGCCCTCTCATCCTTTTCACGTGACACCTCCATTTGGTGAGATTTGATGGCTTATTTCTAAGTTATTGAAACCTATTTGTCAATAAAAAAATAGAGAAATGAAAATTTTTCAGAATGATTATTGGTATATTTCGAAACAGATATTGCAACTTATTGAACGGGGCCCCTCCGGATGGCGAAACACCTTAACGCATGATAAGCAGAGGACGCTATTACTTGCTTGGGGTGCACAAGGGGTCGGCGGTTCAAATCCGCCCAGCCCGATTTTTATTTTACCCCGCTAATCAGCCATTATCGAAGATCGCAAAGAGGGCTCAGGCGAATTTTGTCGCTTCGAGCACCTCGCCGTTTGCGCTGCCTTCGACCGCCGCCACGTATGCTTTTGCAACCTCCGCGGCGGCCAGACCCTGGGAATCATCCATCTTCATGGCCTGCAGTGTTTCCTTCACCCATGGGGGGCTCACGACGTTGACGCGCACGCCGCGCTTCATCTCCAAACCCGCCGCGCGCACGAAGCCTTCAAGACCCGCGTTGACCAGGGACACGGCGGCGCTTCCCGGTATCGGGTGGGTCGCCAGGATGCCGCTGGTCACGGTTATCGACCCGCCATCCTTCACCTTGTCTTTCGCCACGCGAACTACATTGACCTGGCCCATCAGCTTGTAGGAGAGCGAGAGCGCGAAATCGTCGTCTGAAAGATTCTCCAGCGGTCCCCATCCCGCGCCGCCGGCGCAGGAGACAACCGCATCGATATCCTTCTTCCCCTCGAAGAGCGCATGCAGCGCTGCCTTGTTCTGGATGTCGACGCGCAGTGCTGATTTTCGCGACGCGCGTATCACCTCGTGCCCCCGCTTCGCCAGAGCGTCCGCAACCGCCTTGCCAATCGTGCCCGTTGCTCCAATGACAACGACCTTCATATATGGTGTCCCCCTCGTGGATTCTGTACGAACGGAAAATAGGCATCCGGCGTGACAATGGCAAGCAGGATCGATTGATGCCGCGCCGCACGCAGGCTGCCGCAAACCTTGACCACCGGATGGCCCCCCTGGTATCTATAGTCCGATAATCGAACCCGCAGTAGTATTTTCCTGTAACCGTAAACCGTCGCTCGCTGGCTGTCGCTGCGCCACGCTGAGCCATCCGCGCGGCGGGAAGGAGATGTCATGAGTGAGCTGATGCCGGTCATTTTCGTCGGGCACGGCAGCCCGATGAATGCGATCGAAGACAACGAGTTTTCCCGTGCGTGGGCTGCCGCCGCCGAGCAGCTGCCGCGTCCGCGCGCGGTGCTCTGCGTCTCAGCTCATTGGGAGACGCGCGGGGTCATGGTGACGGCCATGGAGAAGCCGCGGACCATCCACGATTTCTACGGCTTCCCGGAAGAGCTCTTTGCGGTGGAGTACCCGGCGTCAGGCTCGCCGCAGATCGTGGAGGCGGTACGCGCGGCGGCGCGCTCCGCCGAGGTGTCCCCCGACCTGAAGTGGGGCCTGGACCACGGGGCCTGGTCTGTGCTCTCCCGCATGTACCCCAGGGCCGACGTGCCCGTGGTCCAGCTTTCCCTGGACCGCACCCGCTCGATGGAGTTCCACTACGAGCTGGGACGGGAGCTGGGGAAGCTGCGCGAAGAAGGCATCCTTATCGTGGGAAGCGGCAACATCGTGCACAACCTGGCCCTTGCCGATTTCTCGGCCCCCGCCTACGACTGGGCGCAGTCTTTCGACGACAAGGTCCAACGCTGGATCTCGGAAGGCGATCACACGAAGATCATCGGCTGGCGGGAGCAGGGCAGGGAGGCCGAGCTCTCGATCAACAGCGCCGAGCACTACAAGCCGCTCCTGTACGTCCTGGGCATGCAGAGGGAAAACGAGACGGTGAGCTTCTTCGCCGAGTCGGTCATGGCAGGTTCCCTCTCCATGCGCTCGGTGCGCATCGGGTAGCCGGAGGGCAGGCGCTGCGGGGGGTGCGGCCGCGGAAGTCCTTCAGGGCTTCTTCTTGAAGCGCAGAGCGCTCCAGTCATCGTCGATTGCGACCTGGCGGACAGGTTGCAGCCCCAGGTGGGCAAGCGCCTCCCAGCAGATGTCGCGGTTCAGGTCGCTCTTCAACAGCTTCGAAGTCTGCTTGGGATAGGCGAACCACAGGACTGCCGCGTCCCCCAGCAGCGGGGAGAGAAGCTTCGCGGCAGCCAGGAGGTCCTTCCGCATCGGCGCGAAGGCAAGCAGAAAATCGTAGCGAACGCCTGCCTTCGGCTTCTGATGGATCTCCGACTCTCTTGCCATGGCAGCCAGTTCAGAGGCAAAAGACCCGGGCGCATCCATCACGAGCATGGGCGTCTGCACCTTGAAGTTCAGCTTCTTGAACACTTCGGTCATGGATGCCTCCTTCTCCACGGAGAGTCCAGCGCCTGGCGGCGCGCCATCTCCCCTTCTTGTACGTCGAAAGCGCTCCTTTGTGAAGGAGGCCAACTGTCCTTCGCGGCGCTCCTGGTGTATTTTTCCCTATGGCCAATCCACGTCCAGTTTTTCAGGCGCCCCGGATGGTGATTTCTGTCCTTGCGCTCGCCACCCTCCTGCTCGTCCTTCCCGGCTCCCCTCCCCTGGCCGCCCAGGTGCGGCCCGTCTACAGCCAGGGCGCCGCGGGATTGCTGCAGAAGATCCTGGAGCTGCGCACAACGGCGAGCGTGCTGGTCGTGGGGGCGCATCCCGACGACGAGGACTCGGCGTTCATCGCCCGAATGGCGCGGGGCGATCACGCGCGCGTAGCGTATCTCTCCTTGAACCGCGGCGAAGGGGGGCAGAACGCCATCGGTCCCGAGCTCTTCGAGGCACTCGGCGTCATCCGCACCGAGGAGCTGCTGCAGGCAAGGACGCTGGACGGCGGGGAGCAGTTCTTCACCCGGGCATTCGATTTCGGTTTCTCGAAGACCTACTCGGAATCCGCGCGGCTGTGGGGTGTGCAGGAGGTGCTCGGGGACATGGTGCGGATCATCCGCACCTGGCGCCCGCTGGTCGTCTATTCCGTGTTCACGGGTACGGAGGCAGACGGCCACGGGCACCACCAGGTTGCCGGTCGGCTGACACCCCTGGCATTCAAGGCAGCCGCCGATCCAACCCAGTTTCCCGAACAGATCGCCGGCGGGCTGCGTCCGTGGAAGCCGCTGAAGCTCTACCGCGGAACGGCATTCGGGGGCTACGGTCCCGCGGCGGATGCATCCGCCACGACGGTCGTTGAGACCGGCCTCCTCGACCCGCTGCTGGGACGCACGTATGCCGAAATCGCGGCCGAAGGCCGCAGCCAGCACAAGACGCAGAAGATGGGGACGCCGGAGGTGCGGGGCCCGCGGGAATCACGCCTCGTCCTGCTTGAAAGCGCCGTGAAGACCCCCGCCATGGAGACGGGTGTCTTCGAGGGCCTCGACACCTCGCTCCCCGGCCTCGCCAGAAGCGCCGGACTGCCCGCGGACTCGCTGGGCAGGGAGCTTGCCGCGGCGGACGCCGCCCTCGCGAAGGCCGTCAGCGCGTTCGACGCCCTTCATCCGCAGCGGGTCGTCCCGGAGCTGGCGGACGCCCTCGCCGACATCCGCGCGGCGCGGGCGGCGGCAGGGAATCTCCGCGGCGCCTCCGAAGCCGCCCGGGCCGAAGCGGAATTCCTTCTGTCCATGAAAGAACGGGAGGCTGAGCGCGCTCTGCAGCTTGCCGCGGGAATGGTGATCGATGCGGTTTCAGACACGGAGACTCCTGCCGCGGGGGAATCATTCGGGACCAGCGTGCGGATATTCCTCGCACACCGGTCGATCGTGAATGTCGGCACCGTAGTCCTGAAGGCGCCGGCGGGCTGGAAGGTCGTGCCCGTACCGCCGCTCATGCCTGACCCGAATGATCAGGGTGCATCGTATCTCGCGGAATCCGCCGACCGCGTGGATGCTTTCCGCCTCACGGTGGCTGAGGAGGAGAAGCCCACGCAGCCGTACTGGCTGACTGCCCCGCGCGAGGGCATGCTTTTCTCATGGCCAGAAAAAGGGCCGAAGGGTGTGCCCTTTGCCCCTCCCCTGCTGAACGCGGAGGTGCAGGCAACAATCGGGGGCGCCGCCGTGACGCTGACCCGGACGGTGCAGTTCCGCCAGATCGATCCCATTCGCGGGGAGCTGCGGCGCAACGTGGAGGTCGTGCCGGCGGTGAGCCTTTCCTTCGAGGTGCCCCTCGATATCGTGCCGATTTCCCAGCTTGGGAAGACGCGGCGCGTGATCCTCAACGTGCAGAGCAGCGCGCAGAAGCCTGTCTCGGGCACCGCCAGCCTGCGGGCCCCTGCCGGCTGGACGGTCGTTCCCCCTGCCATCCCTTTCAGCCTGTCCGCCAGCGGTGAGCGGAGCGCCCTGGAG
>JBEKVA010000044.1:0-16133 GCA_049514475.1 Spirochaetia bacterium | reverse complement strand
CTGATAGGAGCACGTTGTCCAGGATAGCCCCTTCGAGTCTTGCGTTGGCATAGTCAACATTGCCGCCTGCAACAGGATAGCCCCAGAGGTAGCGATCGCGAGGCAAGTAGCTATCGAGCGATGAATAGTCTTTCCATATCCCGTTGAAAAACAGGATGTCTCCTTGAATCTTGTTTGCCTCAAGCACGCCCACGGCTTCGTTCAGAGACCCGTGCTTGATGCTGACCAAGATTAGATCGAACTGTCTCGTCGTAGTGAAGTTGCTGATCGTTCGTATATGGTAGGTACTATCCACCTGCCTTACGTCCTTAGGAGATCGCCAATCCAGTATGCTTACATGCAAGCCGTTTCTTAGTTCCCAAGTCCTGCCTTCCCTGACACAGTGAACCACTTCATTGCCGGCATCAGAAAGAAAGTAGCCATATATCGATCCAATCGCACCCGCACCGAAAATCAGTATCCGCATAAGTGCCTCCGTAAGCCCGTTTCGTCAGCCAGAAGTCCTTCTCACTTGTGCGGAGACACGACCTGCACGATGATGTACAGCAGCAGGACAATGAAGATGAATAGGTCCGACGCCAAGGCTGTGTTCTCAACGGTGTTTCTATTGCTCTTTGCGATGTGCCGCCCTCCCGCCATCCCGTAGAACAGACACCCCGCTATCGCTGAGGGCATGACCCAAGAGCCGCTGAAGATGCTGACGATGCCAAGCGTACCAATCGATATGTTTGCAAACCCCAGTTCTTGAACGACCTGGAAAGACTCCTTGCCATTGATTCCGAGGATGGTTTCAGCGGTGAAGCGGGGCTGAATCGCCTGTCGAAGACCCGCCAGCAGAAGCCTTCCGCCTACGCCCCAGAAAACGAACCATTTCCCAATGAGGGGCACGAGGGCTTGGGTGCTCTTGAATGCAAACATCTCGATGAGAATGGAACCAATTGGCAGAACGAACATCAGGAGACCGACTGTCAAGTAGTACAGGGCATTCTCCTTTCATGGGCCAGCACTTCTGAAAACGGCAGACACCTGTCGGCGTAGATAGCGCGCGGCTTTCAGATTGTGGCACGGATCCTGCTTGAGTAATGCCATTTTAATTCCTGAAGGGGAGTTGGTCAAGAATTATAGGTTGTGTGGAGACCTTGTTCTCATTCAACGTGTACTGAAAGGCGAGCCTTCTCGATCCGTCCATCTGGCAAAGAGCGAGGTTCGCTGGGGTACACCTGAGAAGCTAAAACATTGGCAGTATTTTTCTGCTTGGAGTGAGGCATAGGCATCGAAACAGGTTCAGTAATATGATCGATTCCTGCCAGGGTAACGAGAGCGGAAATGACGAACAGGATTTCGCCTCTTACTCATCGGCTCAGAGCATGCAAGTCAGTGCGGCCAGCGCCCTGCTAAGCCTTTTCTCACAAGGCAGAAGTTGTCGAGTCAAAAAACCCTTCAGATTTTATAGTAGATAGCCTCGGTATTGCCGATCCTAACGAGTAGCTTGTTATCGTTTCCAAGGCGAGATGCTGACCGCTTCTAGGATTGAGCAGAAGCTTCATGAACACGACGGCGAGAGGTACGATTGACGGGAAATCCTGGAAAACAGGGGTCATTCCTTCGTGGCTGTCTTCATAAATGCCTTTTCTGAACACCACCGCGTACAATTCCCGCAGAACACCCAGCCGCGAGTGACTGCGGCCAGCAGCCCCCAACATTGCTTGGATGGTGGAATGGCTCTTCAACGCAGCGGGAGCGGAAGGGAGGGGATGAATCTTTCTGCCTAAGGACAGCTGGACTTGCAGATCGGCCAGGTTGATTCCGTTGACAACGGCGTTCATGGGTTCGGTAATGCGAGGGTTGGCGTCGATGTAGGAAGGTTGCCCGGTCCTTTCGTCCAGAAAATAGTCAATTGAGAGACTGCCGTGCCAAGCCAGGGAGTGCCCTATTTTCTCAAAATGCCGTCGGACGAGTGGGCGGTTCACGCCGACCTTTACGACGGCCCCACCGCCCGCGCCTTCCAGCAAGCGGCGGGTGCAATGGAGCGCAAGGAGACACCCATGATCGTAAATCGAATGGGCCTGTTCGAAACGTCCCGACGCGGCAGCCTGGATGAGAAATTCCGTCTTTCCATCCAACAATTGGCGCGCGTCCAAGATCCTTCTCATATCATGCAGATCCTCATCCTCCTCGATGCGCCAAACTCCCGTGCTTGCCGTCCCATAGGAAGTTTTTATGTAGAAAGGCTTCGTGAAGACGCCGGCCGCCCGTTCGATTTCATCCCAGGTGTGCGCGATTCGAGTCAGAGGATGAGGCAATTCAAGTTCATCGAGAAACTGCATGAAAGCCGATTTGGTTTGCAGGCGGTTGAACGCCGCAAAGTCTGCTACCGCTATGCCGACCAAAGGACTTAGATAGTCCTTGGCCCAAGCGAACAGATAGGCCTGTTCATTCGCGGGGAAAAGAACATCGTAGGGTTGGTTATTGAGTAGGCGAATGATAAATTTCAGGTAGCCAATCGGATCGCTCCCAGAAGTCGGGCAACGGTAGACCTTGTGGATGTAACGTGAAAAGCGCCCCATGCATATCAGGTTTGGATCGCAAATATCCAACGTGTACCCTGACGGCCCCAACGCGGTTATCATTTCACGGACATTGGTGCTCGACCCTTCGGAGAGAAGAATTCGAATCCCAGAGTTAGGCTTCTTGTTGTAGCTCATATGTTTTCTCCTGATGAATGATCGAGGAAGTGGTTATGTACTCGATGATTTTCCGGGCCGAGATCCAAGCACATGAGAGAATGTTTCATTGACAACGTGACGAACCCGATCCGGATCGATTCCTCGACCTTGGACCAGGCTTTGCATCATTAGACCGTCTGCGACTGCAATAAGGACAACGGTCATGCTGGTTAGATTCAAATCCGGATTGATTTCACCAGCGAGCTGTCCCTCCTGAAGCAGTTCGTGGAGTAACTTGTAAAAGCGCTGATATGATTCGGTCTTGATTGCTTGGAGGCCAGGGATGCGATCGCTTTCCAGAAATCCTTCCAATGATAGGCGGATATACGCATAATCGTTTTGGGTCACCAGACTTCCAAGGCAATCCAAAATTTTCTGAAATTTTGCGCCGATTGGGTCATCTTCACGGTAGGCTGATGACAGGATCGCGAAACGACGCTCAAAGATGGCGCGCAGGGTAGAGACGAACAACTCTTCTTTGCTTTTGAAATAGATATAGATGGCTCCCTTGCTTATCTGAAGTGCCTGACCGATTTGGTCTATGGTGGTCTGGCGGTAACCGTAGTCTGCGAACACCTGGGTTGCGCCTTCGATGATTCGTTTTCGATGGGCTTGCTCATATTCAACTGACACACGGGGCATTGGATTCTCCTTAAAAACTGACCAGTCAGTTTTTATAATATCCCAGATCCGAAATTTGTCAATAAGTGATGCCGCTAATCCTTTTGGGTATGGGTGGTGATCTTCTAAAAGAATCCCATTTCAATAGATGCGGCTGTACGAGGCCGCGGAGAAGGCGCACGCGAACAGAGCCAAGAACTACCTGGAGCTGCAGGACACGTTTCGTCCTCACCCCGGCGCTGTGATATATCAGGGATGAAAAAAGGCAATCTTGTCCAGCGCCCAGGAGATGCTGGTGCTCGGCGTCGACCATCATCTTTTTCTATAGCCAAGCTTACTCAATTACCTTAAGAGTCACCGGGGCAGGAGCCGCCCGTGCGCTTGCTATCCTGTACATTTTAAGGTACAGTTTCACTATATAAGGTGCAGGATGGCAGAAGACCCACAGCCGCAAAAGATTCCGTTGATATTTTTGCGCACGGGGACGGGCAGCGAGCCCGTTCGGGAGTGGCTGAAGGGATTGCCGGAAGCCGAGCGTCAGGCGATAGGAAGGGACCTATTGCGGGCACAGTGGCGGTGGCCGGTGGGGATGCCCCTGTGCAGGCCGTTGGGAAATGGGCTGTGGGAAGTCCGGACGAGCCTGCCGACGAAACGGACGGCGCGTGTGCTGCTCTGTCTTTACCGCAGGCATATAGTCGCGGTGCACGGATTTATCAAGAAAACGCGCGCGACGCCGACTGACGATTTGGCACTGGCGCGAAAACGCCAGAAGGAGTTAGAGCGATGAGCAAGAAGCATATGGGTTCCAGCATCGATGACTTCCTCAAGGAGGAGGGCATCTTCGAAGAGACGCAGGCACAGGCAGTCAAGGAGGTTATTGCATGGCAGCTCACCGAGGCCATGAAGAAAAATAAAATCTCCAAAAACAAGATGGCTGCGCTGCTGAAAACGAGCCGTACCCAGGTTGACCGACTGCTTAATCCGAAAAACGACATCACGCTTTCCAGCCTGCAGCGGGCGGCGGCGATGGTCGGCCGCCGCGTCTCGATCGAACTAGTGTAAGGACCACGGATAAGCCCCCGCTTGGCGAGTTGCAATCACTCCTTGCGCCGTCATTAGTACGGACAGGACGCAAGTCTTTTTGCTATTTCTCAGGCCTTGGGCGCCGACCTTCGATCCTTGCTGATCTCACATGCTGCGCAGAGGCTCATAGGGTGCCCGTCCGTAGTTTGGCACTCTCCGCGGAGGCCATGCGGCGTGCCCGCAGACAGAGACAATCCCTTACCCTCGCAGTAGGCGTGCGCAATTGCTCCATCACGGCCTTGGGGAACTTCGCTTGGCAGGTCCGCATCCGGGCCTTGGTCTCCGCGGGGCCCTTCACCAGGTCCCTGGAATCACTCGCCACTGTCGCCCGCAGCGCGTTGCCATACCCTCACCTCTCAGAGATTGCCGTCGCTATACGCTCAAGCTCGGGGAGCGCCCGCCCGGTCGGTTCGTAGTCGGCCAGGAACTTTTTGACCATCTGCACCTCGGGGATCCACAAGTCCATCTACCAGCACGACGGCCTTGGGTGGGAGGACCTGGCTGATACCACGCGCGAAGAGCTTTACGGAGACACCAGCGCATGATGAGGATCCCCCCCCAAGCCGCCAAACGACGCTCGTGGCGGGCCGTAGCGAGGTTTTCAAGGGGGTGACGTGAGCTATTACCCGCTCGGGTCTAATTGGCGAATTGGTGGAGCAATATCTCCCTCCGACTTCTGGGAAATCTTTATTTTGAAGTCTGGAGTCTTTGTCACGGTCATTCGTTTCAGCGCCAGTTATGGCCTCTGGCAGTTTCATGGAGTATATTGTAACCGCACACTCAGGAGGTGGCGATTGAAACTGGCCCTTGTCGCGATGCTCGCAGGCCTGACTGCAGCAAGTATGCTGAACTCGTGCACAACAACAAACCCAAGCTATACTGTTTCCGGAACGGCGTCAGCGATCCAGTGGTACTTCAATAGCAATATCACGATCACTGTAACTCAGGGATCGAAAAGCTTTTCGACTAACATTGCACCCCCTGTACAAAGCTCCAGTGAATCCTTTGCTTACTCAGTTCCCAGTGTTCCCGCGGGGACATACACTGTCGTTTTCAGTTTTCAATGCGGCCAGGGGACCCCGCAATTGAACCATTACACGATCAACGGCGGCGCCTCCTTCCAGACAACCGACTCCGTCACTCCGGACGGACAGTATTACGACTACAGGATGGAGATCGACAATGTCACGATCGGCGCCGACACGACCGTTGACCTCCAAATGCGGAATGAGGGGGACTGACAATAGCTCCGTCTCCACGTCTTAAACTTCACCTGCTCAATGACGCGAGCGAATAAAGCTCGCGAGGTGGTTTTCAAGATAATACCCGCCGCCGGCCTGTTCGTATTCCAAGACGCTTAACGCATTACCCTTTCATAACTATTTGCGGAAAATGCATGCGCGCGGCCTGCAAGGCTAAGAGAAAGCGCTGCAAGAATTGCCAGTGCTATATGTCCATGTTTCATTTGTCTGTTTCCTCTTTTGCGAAAAGATACAGCCGCGAGTTTATGAGACAGTTGTGCAATAGTTAACATTCCGCAACCTGATGTAATTAGGCAGGTCAATTCTCGCCTTGGTGCTGTTATATAGCGCATTATTATTTCCTGTTAATCACGTATTCATGGATTGCAGGTACACCTCGCTGCATTATGATGCATGGAGGTAGCACAAATGAAGCGTCTTATTCCACTGTTGTTCGTGCTGGGTCTGCCTACGGCACTCTTTGCTCAGAACCAGCCGAACCGCGAGACCAAAATGCTCCAGCAGTTTGGTCTTACTGACACGCAGGTTTCACAAGTCATGGATATTCAGAAAAAGACCATTACAACGGTAAGGCAAGACAGGGTGCATATTCGTCTGTTGAAGGCGCAGATAGCCCAGGACCTGTTGCCTGCTAAAGTTGACATGCAGGCGGTGAATGACCTCATCAGCCAGGAGGCCCAGACAAGAGCTGATTTACAGAAAAGCCTGGTTGGGGCAAAGGTTCAGGTTCGCCAGATCATGGGAGACGACAACTTCCGCATTTATTTTAGGCACATCAAAGCGAGGTATTGGTATCACTCTGGTGGTGGAAAGCGAGACTTTGAGAAGGGGAGCCTACCCACCGAGGGGTCTCCGAAGGATGATAATCAGCAGAAGTTGTAGCCTTGGACAACCCGATGGGAGCGCTCGAACCTGAGCGCTTCCTTTATCATGTCCTGGGGCATCACAAAGTATTGAAGGCTGGAGACTGCGCGGCGAGGCTCCAAATCACAAAGGATTTCTCAATCTACAGAATCCTAATTCAGCACAGAACTTAAAGTCGCACTCTGTGGCCCTGGCTATTTGGTCCAGAATTCCATCCATCCGTAAAGATCTGCGACCGCAATGAAACTGCTCGGTTTGAAACGAGCTACTTATTTGTAATCTTCTGCGCCCATGGGAAAGCCAAAAACTGGAACTCGCCGCCTCATAACGAGGCAAGCACGGAATCGCATCTTGGTTCGGCCGCGAGCCGAATAACCCCTCACTTCACTCGGTACTACGTCATCACTATCGGGTGGACCTGAGCAAGGAGTTCGCCAGTCATTGTCAATGAGGGATGGTGCGCACTGTGGATTAATTGTCCTAAGGACGCGTTTTAGCCGGCGGTGGCCAGCTCTTTTCGCATCCCCTCTCGTGGATCCCCTCCGTGCTTCGCGATTCTAGCCACCTCGGTCATGAATAGCTTCATCGAGGAGCCGCACATCTTCTCGTAATAGTCCTTGTACAGCTCGGGCTCGCCCTCATAGAGGCGGTAGAGGTCGAGGTAGGCATTGTTGAGCTTCTCCATTGGGAAATCTTTGTATCGTGCGGTGACAAAGTGCCGGGTAAATTCGCTTTTAAAGTCCGCAGCCCGGGAGGCGATTATCGCGGCTTTTTGAGTGCGCTTCTCCGCTGCCGTCGATCCCGAATCGTAGACCTTCTGAAGCTCCTCGGCGGTTCCATGAAGCCAGGCCGAAAAGGCGGCATCGTCCGCCCGACTCCGCAGGAGATCCGCGACCTGGGGGGAGCGTTCTCCGTATTTCGACACGAGCCAAAGAAGAGAACCCTCGCCGCCCACGAAAACGGCGAGCTCCTCGTCGAAGTCACCGGCGCCCTTTACGAAAACGGTTGCGTGGGTGCTTTCATGGATGATGAGATTGGCGATGTCTGCCTCGCTGTAGCTCGCCATGAAGGAGAAGAGGGGATCGGTGAACCAACCCAATGTGCTGAACGCATCTACAGGTCGAATGATCGTGTCGAGTCCTTGCGCCTTGAGCCTATCGGCTTCTTCCTGGGCTTCGCGGGGATTGAAATAGCCCCGATAGGGAAGCTTGCCCACGAACGGATAATTCCACTCGTGGCGATCGAAAGAGAGCTCGGCGCAGGCCGAGACAACGGTCGCCAGTCGATCGGAGTCGAGTGTGACGATCGATGTATAGTTTTTCGTTTCCCGGAGGCCAAGCTCGTTGACAGCGAAGAAACGGATCTCGGCGACGCGATCGAGGAGGACGCGGACCTCGGGACTCGTTTTCGGGTCGGTCAGGGCCGCGGCTACGGGGACTGCCTTGCCCCTCAGCACGAGGTAGTGCGTGCCCTCCGCTGTGACGTAGCACGAGGAAAGAACCAAGCAGGTGGCGAAAACGAGGATAGCATGTAAAGACGCGCGTTCATGCGCAACGGGTTGCATGAGACCAAGCTACTATGGGACGCTTGCATCGTGTAGTCCCTTCCAGGTTTGTTGTGCACTTTGGATTCAAGGATTCATGAGGCGATGACGAACCTGAAGCAGTTCAATCGTGCTTTTTTCAGCGATCTGTGGCGGCTGATCAAGCCGTACTGGTCGGAGTCTGAAGAACGCTGGAGCGCACGCCTTCTGGTCGCCCTGGTCATCGGCCTGAATCTGCTCATGGTTTTCATCTCGTACCGCATCACGGAGTGGTACAACACCTTCTGGAACGCCCTGCAGGGTTACAACGCACCGGCCGCCTGGCACCAGCTGCCCATTTTCGTCGTCCTGGCCACTCCGTACGTTGTCGCGGCGGTATACCAGAGCTATCTCGCCTCCATGCTGACAATCCGCTGGAGACGCTGGCTCACCAACCGCTACCTCGATGCGTGGCTTGTCCGCGGGACCTACTACCACATGCAGCTGCTCGGCGACGGCACCGATAACCCTGACTAGCGTATCAGCGAAGACCTGTCGAGCTTCACCTCGCAGACGCTGAACCTTGCAATCGGCCTGCTCAGCTCCCTCACCACGCTTGTCGCATTCATCACCATGCTCTGGAAGCTTTCGAGCCAGGTCGCCCTGCCCTGGCACGGGGGAACGGTGGCCATCCCCGGGTACCTCGTCTGGGTTGCCATCATCTATTCAGCCGTCGGCACGGCCATCGTCGCACTGGTTGGCCGCCCCCTCATCAGGATGCGCTTCGACCAGGAACGCTTCAACGCCGACTTCCGCTTCAGCCTCGTCCGCCTGCGGGAGAACAGCGAATCCGTCGCGCTCTACGGGGGGGAGGCGCGGGAGAGGGCGCACTTCCTGGCCAATTTCGCGAGCGTCTTTCAGAACTACTGGCAGATCATGCGCCGGAGCAAGAGACTGAACTGGTGGACCAACGGCTACGGGCAGGCTGCCGTTATCTTTCCTGTGCTCGTGAGCCTGCCCGCCTATTTTGCAAAGGTCATCCAGATCGGAACGATCCTGCAGATCTCCAGCGCCTTCGGCCAGGTCCAGGGAGCCCTCTCGTACATCGTCAACAGCTACCCGGACCTGGCGACATGGCACGCGGTCGTGGACAGGCTGCGGTTCTTCCAGCAGGCAATGGACAAGGCGCGGGACGTCCAGGAGACGCGCCAAAAAATCACCCGCGCAGACGGACCGCGCCTCGGCGTCAGGAATCTCACCGTGGCCTGCCCGACGGCCGCGTGCTCATCCGCGACCTAAGCATGGAGCTGAATCCGGGCGGGCGCATGCTCATCATGGGACCCTCGGGCAGCGGCAAGACCACCATGATGCGCTCGCTGGCCGGCATCTGGCCGTTCGGGGAAGGGGTGGTGGAATTGCCCCCGGGAGACGAGGCTCTCTTCCTGCCCCAGAAGCCATACCTGCCCCTGGGCAGCCTCCGGGAGGTGCTTCTCTATCCTCACGGCGATCCGACCACGAGCGATGCTCTGATCCGCACAGCGCTGGATCTCGCGGGAATGCCCGCGCTGCGCGGACGGCTCGGGGAAAGCGGGCTGTGGAGTCACACGCTGTCACTCGGCGAGCAGCAAAGGCTGGCGTTTGCCCGCATCTTTCTCCAGCGGCCCCGTTGGATATTCATGGATGAGGCGACCTCGGCGCTCGACGAGCCGGCGGAAGCGGTGCTCTATGAGACACTGATCCGCGAGCTCCCGGCTGCAGGAATCGTCAGCGTCGGCCACCGCTCCAGCTTGATTGCCTTTCACGAGTCGCGCCTGGTCCTCGGGGGAGGGGGCGGGTGGCGGATCGAGGAGATCACGGAAGGCCTTCCGGCCTGATGCGGGGCGTTCTCGCCCTGCCTCTTAATGAAACATTATCTCATTGACAATGATTGCATGTCTCATTACCATTTCAATAGATAAATCGTCTCATTTGCATTGAGACGAAAGATCAATTACCTTTCAGGAGGTGGAGCGATGGGGTGGGGCATGTCGCATAATCCGTGGCGCACGGGGCTTTTCCTGGCGCTGCTCGTCCTGTCTCTGCCGCTACAGTCAGCGAGGGCCGCGTCGAAACTGATCAATGTTGTCGCCGCCGAGAACTTCTACGGGAACATCGTGGCGCAGCTCGGAGGCGGGAAGGTGCACGTCACGAGCATCCTCTCCGACCCCAACGTGGACCCGCACGAATACGAGTCCAGCGTCGAGGACGCGAAGGCGATCGCGGAAGCGGACCTGGTCATCGAGAACGGCGGCGGCTATGACGACTGGATGGACAAGCTCCTCTCGGCATCGCCACGCTCGCGGCGCGTGCTCCTCACGGGCTTCGCCATTGCGCCGCACAAGCTCCCCGATAACGAGCATGTATGGTACAGCGTCGACAATGTCCTGGCGATCGCCCAAGCGGTCTCGGCCGGCTTGAAAAAACTGGATCCCGGCGACGCGTCCTTCTTTTCCGGGAATCTGAAGACCTTCAGCGTATCTCTCTCCCTCGTGCGCCAGAGGCTCGTTCAGCTCAGGGGAAAATGGAATGGCACACCCGTCGGGCTGACGGAAACGATCTTCCTCTACCAGGCGGAACCCCTTGGGCTGAAGGTCCTCACCCCGTTCGAGTTCCAGAAGGCGATCGCGGAAGGCAACGATCCGCCCGCCGATACGGTTGTAGCGGCGGAGAATCAGGTGAAAGGGAAAAAGATCAAGGTGCTGATCTACAACGAGCAGACCGCCTCACCGATCACGACCAAGCTCCAGGAGGAGGCAAAGTCCGTGGGCATTCCCGTCGTGCCGGTCACAGAGACCATGCCGTCTGCTCTGAACTATCAGGACTGGATGCTGAGCCAGCTAGCCGTTCTAGAGCAGGCCCTTGAGAAATAGAGCTCATGGGCAGTGAAGCACAGCCGATCATTTCTTCCGTTGTCTCCCTGGCGCATGCGCAGGTGAGCCTGGGGGGAAGGATCATCCAGAACGACATGAGCTTCACGATCGAGGACGGCGAATTCATCGCCGTCCTCGGCCCCAATGGCGCGGGAAAGAGCACCCTGCTGAAGCTCCTGCTCGGCCTCATACGGCCGACAGCAGGACGGGTGAACGTCCTGGGGGGAACGCCCGGGAGAGGCAACGCGCGCATCGGGTACGTACCCCAATTCCGCGAGATCGAGTCGGATCTGACCCTCCGCGGCCGCGAGGTGGTCCGATTCGGATTCGACGGCCACAAATGGGGGCCGGGGTGGCCCAGCCGGGCGCGCCGGGAACGCATCGACCAGGTCCTGCAGGAGGTAGATGCCGTTGAGCTGGCCGAACAGCCCATCGGGCGGCTCTCGGGAGGCGAAAGACAGAGGCTTCTCATCGCGCAAGCACTCCTGACCAATCCCCGGCTCCTGCTGCTCGATGAGCCGCTTGCCAGCCTGGACATCTCGCGGGAGGGGGAGATCATCGCCCTGGTCAGGCGGATATGCCGCACGCGGGGAGTCGCGGTGCTGTTCGTCACGCACGACATCAATCCGCTCCTCCCCGATGTCGACCGCGTGCTGTACCTGGCGGGCGGCCGCAGCGCCATTGGCAGGCCGCAGGAGGTCATCACCCGGGAATGTCTCAGCGAGCTGTATGGGTCCCCTGTCGAGGTCGTGAAGGCCTTGGGCCGCGTCTTCGTCGTGGGCGCGCAGATCTGACATGATGGACTTACTCCGGCTGCCCTTCATCCTCCATGCGCTTCTCGCCGCTTCCTTTGCAGCAGTCGTCGCCGCGGTGAGCGGGTATTTCCTGGTCGCACGGGGGCTGACATTCGCCGGTCATGCCCTGCCCAACATCGGTTTTGCCGGGGCCGCGGGGGCCGTTCTCCTCGGCATCGAGCCGGTCTTCGGCCTCTTTGCTTTCACCCTCGGCGCTGGAGTGGTCGTTGGCTTTGTGGGAAAGGACATCCGCGCGCGCGACGTTTCCATCGGGGTTGTGATGACGTTCGCACTCGGACTGGGGCTGCTTTTTCTGGCCCTGTACTCCGGCTACGCAGCCCGTGTGTACGGCATCCTCTTCGGAAACGTCCTCGGCATCAGCGCCGAGGCGGTCCGGGTGACCGGAGTGGCGAGCGGCCTGATCCTCGCCGTTATCGTGTTCCTGTACCGGCCACTCCTTTTTAGCACCTACGATCCACACGCCGCCGAGGCTCGGGGGGTGCCGGTACGGCTCCTTTCCGTCCTTTTCATGGCGATGATAGCCGTGACCGTGTCCCTCTCCATCCAGGTCATGGGTGCCCTGCTCGTGTTCACCCTCCTGGTGGGGCCGGCCGCGACGGCCGTCCGGCTCGTGAAGAGCCCGCTCGCCGCGATCCTCGTCTCGGTCGGGCTGGGGGTGGGCTACGTCTGGCTGGGTATTATGCTGGCCGCGGCAAGCGGCAAGCTCCCCGTGAGCTTCTTCATCGCGACCCTTTCGTTCCTCGTCTATCTCCCGGTGCGGCTCCTGTCGCCGATGGGAAGGGAAGCGGCCTGATGTTCAACCTTCTGGGCTCGGACATATTCCAAAACGCGCTCCTGGGAGGCACCGCGGCGGCGGTAATGGCATCCCTGGTGGGGTATTTCCTGGTCCTCAGGGTCCAGGCGTTCGCGACCGAGGCCTTTTCCGATATCTGCTTCGCTGGTGCGACGGGAGCCGCGCTGCTGGGCCAGTCCCCGCTCATCGGTATGATCGCGTTCGCCCTGCTTTCGGCCCTGAGCCTTGGGGCCCTGGGCGAGCGTACGCGCGGCCGCAGCGTCGAGATCGGCATGGTGCTCAGCTTCGCGCTGGGTCTCGGGGTGTTGTTCCTGAGCATCTATACACGCAGCAGCGCATCTCACGCGAATGCCGGCGTGTCGATCCTTTTCGGCTCCATTCTCAGCGTGCAGCCCGCCGACATCCTTCGCATGCTGGCAAGTGGAGGGGCGGCGCTCATGACGCTGGCGCTCATATATCGCCCGTTGCTCTTCGCCTCGATCGACCCCGCGGCCGCCCAGGCCCGGGGCGTGCCCGTGCGGATGCTCTCCGTGGTGTTTCTCCTCGTACTGGCGCTCGCGGCGGCCGCCTGCACCTTCGTCGTGGGCGTGCTGCTCTCTTCAGCGCTCCTGATTGCACCCGCCGCGGCTGCCGTCAGGCTGACGCGCAGGCCGCTGCATTCGCTGCTTCTTTCCCTCGCCTTCGGCCTTGGCATCACCTGGGCCGGGCTGCTGGTTTCTTTTGCCGGCCCCTGGCGCCATCCGCCCGTCGGCTTTTCGATCTCGGCCCTGGCAGCTCTCGTCTATGCAACGGCAACAATTCTGGGCCGCAAACGGCGCCGACGGGGCATTCCGCCGGTTGACCTAGACAGGGAGGTGCGGAAAAATGGAGGAAAGTCATGATTGGAAGTGTAAAGAAAATGGGGTACCATCAGGCTCTTCGGGGAAATCCCCAGATGGACTTCAAAAAAAGGATCACCGCCGCCTTTGACGAGCTCAGCGAGCGCAGCACGCAGCCGCGGCAGGTCATTGCGCGAACCCTGATAAAGCTCGGGAAATCCGGTGCGGTATTTTCGGCCGACGATCTCGTCAGGAAACTGCATAGATCCAATCCGAAAATCGGGCGCGCAACGATCTATCGTTCCATCGAAAAGCTTCTCAGCATGAAAGTGCTCGACAGGATCGATTTTGCCGATGGGACGCACTATTTCCGCCTGTGCGAGAGCGACGGTCACCACCACCACCTGGCGTGCACGCAATGTCACCGAGTGGTCGACCTGAAGTTCTGCCTCAGCGAGCAGCAGATCGCGACCATCGGCAAACAGCAGAACTTTTCCATCGAGGATCACGCCATTACCCTTTTCGGGCTATGCAAGGATTGCCGCAAAGACTGAGATTTATGCTCCTCTGCGCACTCGCCCAGCTCGCCGTGGGAGCCGTCCTGCCCCAGGCCGCCCAGGCGGAGGGCCCTCGCATCACGACAGAGTTCGCGCTCACCGCCTCTGAGCTGCAGGCCATGACGAAATCATTCCCAAAAGAGATACGAGTCGGCATCATGGCCGCGCACCGGGACTTTCTTCACTGCGTTGCGAAAGTGCTCGATGAGCCCGCTGCCTTTTTTGTTCTCGTCGACAAAAGCCATCCGCTCTCACCGGACTTCGCACCGGACGATCTGGTAAATCTCAAGGCATACGGGCTCCGCATCATGTGGGCTGATGTGATGCTCCGCAAGGCGATCATGCCCGCTGTCATGGAGCTCGCGGCCGCGGCAAGGAAGGACGGAGTTCCCCTCGTGTTCGCATCAGGGTACAGGTCCTTCGAATATCAGAAATATATTTACGCCCGGGAAGTCAAAGCGTATGGGCAGGCAATGGCCGAGCGCGAGTCGGCGCGACCGGGGGCCTCTCAACACCAGCTCGGAACGGCGGTCGATTTCGGGTCGATCACGGATGCCTTTGCCGGCACGCGCGCGGGCAGGTGGCTTGCAGCGCACGCGGAAGAGCATGGATTTTCTCTCTCTTATCCCCAGGGCTACGAAGCGGTCACCGGCTATCGATACGAGAGCTGGCATTATCGCTTCATTACAAAAGCAGGGACTCTATTACAAAAGAGATACTTCGGGGATATCCAGCAGTACATGCTCGAGTTTCTCGACACGAACAGGACGACGTTCGAAGCGAAACGTGTGAAGAACGGCTGACTCCAGGTTACAGCTGGGCCAGAAACAGCACGAGACCGAAGAGAAAAAGGATTCCCGCTCCGCCGATTTCGACGATTTTGCGCAGCAGTGAATCCCGCTCTTCATGACCGCCCGCCAGGGCGCGCACCATCTCGCGCTTGGCCAGGATCACTATCGCGCCGGTCACGCTGATCGTCACCCCCATCCCGATGGAAATGAACACGACGGAAAGCACGCTGACTCCTACCATGTGCAGGGAAAGAGCGAACAGGATCACCGCGACGGCGCCCGGGCAGGGAATCACGCCAGCGGGGACCGCGATCCCTACGAGCTTCCTCATCGTTATGCCCCTTCTCCCCTCCTCCTCCGTCGCGTGCACGTGGTGATGATGGGAGGTCCCCCGAATCCTGCCGACCAGCATGAATCCGCCCAGCACCGCGATGATCCCGAACGTGACCAGCTGTATATAATGATCCGCCTGCTCGATGCCGGTGGAAAACAGCCCCCTGATGACGTAATACAGGACGAGCACCACGGCAAGCGCGGCCAGCGCATGCACCACGGCGATGAGATAACCGACCGCTATGCTGTGGCGCAACTTCGCTTCGTTTGCGAGGAAAAACGACGAGACGATCGTCTTGCCGTGACCCGGCCCTGCCGCATGGAACATGCCATAGACGAGCGAAATCAGCATGACGAAGAGCAGTCCCGCCAGCGATCGGGATCCCTGGAGGGAGCGCGTAATCGCTGCAAGGCTCTCATTGAGAGATTTCTGGATAGGAGCCATCGCGTTGACAAGAAAGGCTTCAAACCCGGAGGTCAGACCGTGCAGGAATCCCCCAGGACGCGGCCTGCTGTCACGCGCGGTAAAGGGATTAGAGCCGACCTGGGCGAAACAGGATGCCGCTGACAGCAGTAGAATCATTGCAAGTGCGTGGCTTTTCATGAGCTTCCTTTGAACCTTATCACGAGTTGATCGGGCATGTATTGGCCCGGCCAGAGCGGCTTCACTTTCGTTTTCTCTATGGAAGGCTCCCACGTGACGCCATCGCCCGCCTGTACGGTTACGTCGGTGAGGTGCAGCAGATCGAATGCGACGTAGTAGCTGTCGTCATATACCGTGATGCGCACGCTTTGCTCGCTCGCCTGCACGGGAACATTCAGGGGGACGAAAAAGGAGTACACGAGCTTCTTCTCCTCCGTCACGCTGGGGGTGAACTGTTCGATTTTGAAGTGACTGATCTGCTTCTTCCCGACAGCGAAGGCAACGAAGTAGTGGTAATTCTCAAGGTTGTCGAATGCCCCTTCCTTGATCGCCTTGACCTGTGCGGCGTCGAAATGCCCAGAGCGCTTCGGATCGTAATCGGAGAGGATCATGTTG
>JBEKVA010000043.1:0-16174 GCA_049514475.1 Spirochaetia bacterium | reverse complement strand
CAGCGACATCCACTTGCTGGAAAAGACAAAAGGCGAGCCGCGGTGAGAGGGGAGTTCTCCATCCTGTCAGTGAACATCTCGGAACGCACCGGCGTTCAGAAGACCCCTGTTGCGCGCGCCCTGCTGAAGGAAGGGCACGGCATCCAGGGGGACGCTCACGCAGGGGACTGGCATCGCCAGGTCTCCCTTCTTGCCGATGAGGACATACAGACCATGCGGGGCCGCGGCGTGGAGCTGGGCTTCGGGGATTTCGCCGAAAACATCACCACCCGGGGCGTCGACCTCGGGTCCCTGCCCATCGGCGCGCGGCTGGAGCTCGGCTCAGCCCTGCTGGAGATCACCCAGATCGGCAAGGAGTGCCACCACGGCTGCGCCATCTTCCAGGCCGTGGGGGACTGCGTCATGCCGCGCCGGGGGGTTTTTGCCCGTGTGCTTCGCGGAGGGGAAATCGACAATGAAAGTCGCTGTCATTACGATTTCTGATCGCGCCTCACGCGGGGAGTATGCCGACCTCTCGGGGCCCGAGATTGAGAAGGACCTGCGCGCCAGGTTCCCCGATGCGGAAATCAGCCGCGCCGTCGTGCCCGATGAGCCGCCCGCCATCCTCTCCGCCCTCGAGTCCTCCACCGGGGCTGATTTCATCCTGACCACGGGCGGCACGGGCATCTCCCCGCGCGATATCACCCCCGAGGCGACGATGAAGTTCTGCGACAGGGAACTCCCGGGAATAGCAGAGGCGCTGCGCGCGGCATCACTGGTTGAAACCAACGCCGCGATGCTCTCTCGCGGATATGCAGGTATGCATGGCACAACGGTTGTGGTGAACTTCCCCGGCTCGCTGAAAGCAGTGCGGCTGTGCATGAAGGTGATCGGACCGATAATGGAGCACGCGGTACGCATGCTCCGCGGCGAGGGGCATTAGGCGGCGCCGGGCTACCCTGGCGTAGCCTGCGGAACGCAGGTCACCCTTCCGAAAAAACTTGACATCAGGACACCAAGTGATAATATGACACACTGCTTCTATGTATACTGCATACTGTATCCATATGTCTGGACAAAAAGGTGACTGAGATCAACCGGCTCCTAGACGAGTACGGCGCTCTATGCGACAGCGCAGAAAACCAGCGCCGTCTCTCCCTGTGGGAAACAGGGGACCGCTGGCTTCGCGGCGAAACGCAGTTTCAAGGCATCCCCCGATTCACCACGGAGACGGGCCGGGCCTGCGGGGACATCACCCGGCACGTGCCTGAGATCGACAGGCTTGACGGGGTGGCACTCCTCGATTTCGGCGTCACGATGGAAGACAAGGGAGAGGGTATGAAAGGCCTGCGCCGCCCTCCCGCGCTGGAGCTGCGGGTGATGGCCAAGCGCCACATCCAGGAAGCCTCCGAAGAGGCGGCAAAGGCGTATGTCCATGGTATTATTGCAGCCTGCAGAGACCAGGCGTGAAAAGATACGTGCTCCGCACAAGCGGAATGTCCATACTCCTCGGGGGGGAGGAGGATCTCGCGAAGCTCGCCCGGTGGGTCGAGCTGGTCCGCGAGGTGCAGGGCGAACGGCCTGAAAGGCCAGCGGTGAGGAGTCACTCATGATCGCTTCCACGGGAAGAGCCGCGGGATGAAGGCAGCGTTTCTGCGAAAGCCCCGAGACATGTACGTCGACTCCGGCGTGGCGATACCCCCATGTACTGCGGACACCGTGCTCATCAACGTGAAGGAGATCGGCGTCTGCGGGAGCGACCTTCACTACTACGCCGAAGGGCGCATTGGAGACCACGTGGTGACCGAGCCCCACATCCTGGGCCACGAGGCCGCCGGCGTGGTGGTGGAGGTCGGCCGCAATGTCCAGGGCATCACCCGCGGCGATCGCGTTTCCATTGAACCGGGAGTTCCCTGCATGTCCTGCCCGCTGTGCCGCGAGGGCCGTTACAACCTGTGCGAAAGCGTGCGCTTTTCCGGCGCTCCTCCGTACCCCGGCATGTTTCGCGAGTACCTGACCCACGACCCCCGATTCCTCCACCTCCTGCCGCCGAACGTGAGCTTCACGCAGGGGGCGCTCGTCGAGCCGCTGGCGGTGGCGCACAACGCCGTTATGAAGGTCGGCGTGCGGCCGGGATACACGGTGCTGGTGATCGGCACCGGCCCTATTGGATTCTCCTGCATCGAGATGGCCCGCATTGCCGGGGCCGCGAAGGTCATCATATCGGAGCCCTCCGCTTTCCGCCGTTCCGTTGCCCTTTCCCTCGGTGCGGATCACGGGATCGACCCGCTCGGGGAGAACCTTCTGGAGCGGGTCCGCGAGATGACAGGCGGCCGTCTCTGCGACTGCGCCATCGAGGCAAGCGGAACAGGGGCCGCGATCATCGATGCGATCCGCAGCATCGGGAAAGGCGGAAAGGCAGCATTCGTGGGAATGGGGAAGGCAACCGCCGCGGTTCCGCACGCGGAGATCCTCAAGAAAGAGGCGGTCATCTTTGGCGTGTACCGCTACGCCAACGATTTCAAGCCCGTGATCGACCTGCTGGCGGGAGGCAGGTTGAAGGCGGAAAGCTGGGTCTCGCACCGCTTTCCCCTGGATGCGATCGTCGAGGCAATACGGTTTGCCAGCGATCCCGCGGTCGACAAGCTGAAGGTCGTCATCACGACATGAGCGGCAGACATCCAGCGCGCGGTCGCGGACGCCGGGACACTGTGCTGACAAGGAGGCTGGGCGCATGGCAGGCACGATAGCTGACTGGTTTGATTTGTCGGGGAAGTCCGTGGTGATCACGGGCGCCGGCGGCGCGCTCTGCGGCACGCTGGCCCGGGCACTCGGAGGCTCCGGCATGAGGGTCGCCGTCCTGGACATCCAGGAAGCGGCGGCACGGAAGACCGCGGAGGCGGTCATTTCCGCCGGCGGAAAGGCGCTGCCATTCGCCTGCAGCGTCCTGGACGAGACGCAGCTCACAGGGGTCTACGCGAAGATCTGCGACGCGTGGGGAGCCCCTGACTTCCTGGTCAACGGGGCCGGCGGCAATGACCCGAGGGGAAGCACCGAGACCGAGTTCGTGGAACCCGGGCAGAAGGGCTGGGAGAGCGGCGGCCACTTCCTGAATCTCGACATGGAGGGATTCGAGAGGACGTTCCGGCTGAACTTCAACGGGACCGTGATTCCCTGCAAGGTCTTTTCCCGCGGCATGGTGGAAAGAGGCGCCGGCTCGATCGTCAATTTCTCCTCGATGAGCGCCTTTGTCCCGCTCACCAAGACGCCGGCCTACTCCGCCGCCAAGGGCGCCGTGTCGAACTTCACCCGATGGCTGGCCGTGCACTACTCCCACGCGGGGGTGCGCGTCAACGCGATTGCCCCGGGGTTCCTCATGACGGAGCAGCTGCAGTTTCTCCACCGCGACCGCCAGAGCGGGGAGTACACGCCGCGGGCCAAGCGGACCCTGGCGCACACGCCAATGGGACGCTACGGGGAGCCGGAAGAGCTGGTGGGAACCATCGCGTGGCTGCTTTCCGATGCCTCGCGGTTTGTCACGGGGGATGTCGTGCCTATTGACGGGGGATTCTCGTCGTATACGATTTAGGCACCGCGGTATTCCGCGGATTTGAGCGCCGCGGTATTCCGCGGATTTGAGCGCCGCGGTATTCCGCGGATTTGAGCGCCGCGGTATTCCGCGGATTTGAGCGCCGCGGTATTCCGCGGATTTGAGCGCAAGGAGACAATGATGGCAAGCAAAGAGTTCAAGAGCGTCCTCCATCGCATGACACAGACCACCCCCACGGTGCTGTGGAACGATTCCTGCTCCATCGCGGAGCTGAGCTCCTCCATCGAGACCAACGGGACGGTGGGCGCCACGTGCAACCCCGTGATCGTGCTGGGGGTATTGAAGAAGGAAATGCACCTGTGGAAGGACAGGATCCCGGCGCTCATCAGGGAGATGCGCTGCGCTACGGATGACCAGGTGGCGTGGCGGCTGGTGGAGGAGATGTCCATCAAGGCGGCAGGGCTGCTGAAGCCGATCTTCGACCGGGAAAAGGGCAGGAACGGGCGGCTCTCGATCCAGACGGACCCGCGGTATTTCAGAAACGCAAAGGCGATCGTGGAGCAGGCGGTGCACTTCAGCGAGCTGGCGCCGAACATGATCGTGAAGATTCCGGTAACCCAGGCGGGGGTGGAGGCCATCGAGGAGGCGACCTACCGCGGGGTGAGCATCAACGCCACGGTGAGCTTCACCCTCCCGCAGTCCATCGCGGTGGCGGAAGCGGTGGAGCGCGCTCTGAAGCGCCGTGAGAAAGAGAAAAAGGACATCGCGCAGATGGGCCCGGTGTGCACGGTGATGGTGGGCCGCATGGATGACTGGCTGCGGGTGTGCGCGGAAAAGCAGAACATCATCGCCGATCCATGGCTCTTCGACTGGGCCGGGGTGGCGGTAATGAAGAAGGCCTACAAGATCTACCAGGAGCGCGGGTATCGGCTGCGGCTGCTCTCTGCGGCGTTCAGGAACCACCTGCACTGGAGCGAGTTCATCGGGGGGGACGTGGTGATCTCCCCGCCGTTCGAGTGGCAGAAGAGGTTCAACGACTCGGATGTGCCGGTGGCCAACCAGATGGAGCGGCCAGTGGACGGGGCGGTGATCGAGCAGCTGGAGCGCAAGTTCGAGGATTTCAAACGCGCCTACAGCGAGAAGGGCATGACGGTGGAACAGTTCGATGAGTTCGGGGCGACGCGGCGCACGCTGCGGCAGTTCTGCAAAGCGACGGATGACCTGGTGACGCTCATCAGGGACATCATGCTGCCGAACCCGGATGCATAGGGGCTGCAGCGGTGCAGGAGGCATGTAACCGATGATCACAGCCAAGGGGAAGCAGATGGAGTGGCACGAGGGACTGACCGTCGAGGAGGTGCTGAAGAGCATCGGCTATGCGGTCCCCTCCGCGCTTGTGATATTGGACAAGAAGGTTGTTCCACAGAGAGAGTGGGCTGGCACGCGTATCCCGGACGGGTCGGTGCTGGACGTCCAGGCGATGATGGCGGGGGGCTAGGCAGCTCCTGCAACACGTAATCGACAGGGAGAGAAACATGAAGGGCTACAGCGGCAAGATCCTGCACGTTAATCTGACTACGGGAGGGTTCGAGGTAGAGAAGCCCCCCGAGGCGTTCTATCGCCGGTACGCCGGCGGCGCCTGCATGGGCAACTACTACGTGTTCAAGGGCATGAAGGCGGGGATCGACCCGCTGGGCCCCGAGAACATCCTGGTGTTTGCCATCTCAGCGGTGGTCGGCGCGCCGATCAGCGGCAACGCACGTCACACTGTGAGCGCAAAGAGCCCGCAGACGGGGACCATCGGCTCCAGCGAGGGAGGCGGGTACTGGGGACCCGAGCTGCGCTTTGCAGGTTTCGACGCCATCGTCATCACGGGCAAGAGCCCGAAGCCGGTCTATCTGTGGATCCACGACGGGGCCTTCGAGCTGAAGGACGCCGCCCACCTGTGGGGTCGGGTCACCGGCGAGGTGCAGGACACGATCCGCAAAGACCTGGGCGATGAACGCATCCGCGTTGCCCAGATCGGGCCAGCCGGTGAAAACGGCGTGCTGTACGCGAACATCACCAACGAGCTGAAGCACTTCAACGGCCGCTGCGGGTTCGGCGCCGTCATGGGCTCCAAGAACCTGCGGGCCATCGCGGTGCGCGGCACGCAGAAGCCCGACTACGCGGACCTGGACAAGATCCGCGAGCTTGCCCGCCGGGGCGCGGCCAAAGTGGCGGTCGACGGGTTCTACAAGGACTTCAAGCGCCTTGGCACGGACTTCAACGTGACCTGGAACACGGATCTCGGGGGCCTGCCCACCCGCAACTGGACCATGGGGACATTCGCCGAGCGGGACAAGGTGAGCGAGCAGGTGTACGCGGACCAGTGGATGGACGGCAACGGCACCTGCTGGGCCTGCGCCATGGCCTGCAAGCGCGACGTAAAAAAGGGAATTACCATGCCCTGGAAGGTCGAGGAGCGCTACGGCGGACCCGAGTACGAGACCCTGGGTATGATGGGCACCAACTGCATGGTCAGCGACTGGAACGCCATCATCAAGGCCAACGAGTGGGCCAGCAAGTACTGCGTGGACACCATTGCGCTGGGCGGGGTGATCGGGTTCGTGATGGAGTGTTTCGAGCTGGGCATTGTCACGAAGAAGGATCTGGGCGGCGTGGAGGCGCGCTTCGGCAGCGGCGAGGCGCTGGTGCGCCTGAGCGAGATGGCGGTGAAGGGGGAGGGCTTTGGCAAGAAGATGGCCCTCGGTACGGCGCGCCTGGCGAAAATGCTCGGGCCAAAGGCGGAGCGCATAGCGATAACGGTCAAGGGCAAGGAGTTTCCCGCGCACATGCCCCAGGCGAAAGCCTCGATGGGGCTGATCTACGCGGTGAACCCCTTCGGGCCGTGCCACATCTCCACGACCCACGACGGGGATATAGCCGCGGAGCCCAACGAGGTCAACAAGGGCGTCGGCATCGTTGAGACGGCCAAGCCGCACGAGCTGGACTTTGCCAAGACAAAGATGGTGGCCTACTCCCAGCGCTACGTGAGTGCCATCGACTCCTGGTCTGTCTGCCAGTTCACCTTCCACGCCTGGACGATTTTCAGCCTCGAGGAGCTGTGTGATGTCATCAACTGGGCCACGGGCTGGAATTACACGCTGCACGAGCTCATGTTGCTGGGGGAGCGGCGCATCAATCTCATGAGGGCCTTCAACGCCCGCGAGGGCTTTTCCAGCAAGGACGATATGCTGCCGCAGCGGCTGTTCGAAGACCCGCTGCTGGACGACGGCCCGCGCAAGGGCGCCGTGGTGGACAAGGCCAACTTCCTGAAGCAGCGGGAGAACTACTACCGCATGAACGGCTGGGACCCGGAGACCGGCAACCCCACGGAGGTGAAGATGCGCGAGCTGGGACTCGACTGGGCCTGGGAGGCGATGACCCAGTAGATGTGAAGATATGATCGAAAACGACGCACGGGAAAGGTACCTGAGGCAGATCGCCATCGATGGGTTCGGCGATGCGGGGCAGGAGCGGTTGTCCCGCGCGCGCGTTCTCGTGGCGGGCGCCGGCGGGCTGGGATGCGCGATATGCACCTACCTTGCGGCGGCCGGCATCGGAACCCTGCGCGTGGTGGACCGCGGCGAAGTGGAGCTTTCCAATCTCAACCGCCAGGTGCTGTATGGCACCCACGATATCGGGGAGGCAAAGTCCCCGGCGCTCGCGGCCCGGCTGCGGGACTTGAACCCCTCGGTGTGCTTCGAGGCCCTTCATTCCGTTATCACCCCAGAGAGTATTACCGGCCTGCTCGACGGAATGGACATCGTCGTCGATGCGCTGGACAACCTGCCGACACGTTATCTCCTGAACAAGGCGTGCCTGGCGAAAGGCCTCCCGCTGGTGCACGGGGCAGTGAACGGGTTCCAGGGACAGGCGATGACAGTGATCCCCGGACAGGGGCCCTGCCTGATGTGCCTTTTCGGCGGCATGGAGCACACGGGTCTCATTCCCGTGCTCGGCACCGCCCCGGGCATTGTGGGCTGCATCCAGGCGACAGAGGCGATCAAGATCTTTACGGGACTGGGCAGCCCGCTCGTAGGACGCCTTCTGCTTTTCGACGGGCTGGAGATGCGCTTCTCGGAGTTCGAGGTGGCGCGCAATCCCGGCTGCCCCCACTGCGGAGGATGACGCCGGGAATGATTCATGACTTCAGGGGGCTTCCTCCTGCAGGTGCTGGCGGAAGCTTTCCACGACGGCATCCTGGAAGGCCTGGGGCTCCTCGTAGTTCGGGCAGTGCGCCGAGTTGGCGAACCAGTACAGCCGCTTCTCGGGTGCCTGCAGCATGGTGAAGTACTGGGAGGCAAGCGCGGACGGGGTGACAAAGTCGTGCAGGCCGAGAAAGAAGTACACGGGTATGAGAAACCGCGGGGCATCGCGTGAAAGATCGCAGGCGAAAATCTCCGGCCACATGATCCTGTTGCTGTGAATGTCCCCGATGACGAAGTTGACCACGTCGACGAGGGAATACTCCGGCGCCCTGAGATACACCCCCGCCATTTCCCTATATGTGCCCTCGCCCCAGCAGAGGCCGCCGAACCGTGTCAGCCACTTGCGGTTGATCTGCAGCTCGTCGAACCATTTGCCCGCGGGATCGATAGGGTGGGGGTACCCCTTGATCCTGTCCAGTTCCTCCAGGGCTTCCTGATTTCCGGTATCCCGGGCCTTTTCCAGTGCGAACTGGTGCGCCACGCGCTCGTTAGACACTCCCTCGACGTACTGGCCGATGCCGCCGTACGCGTAGAAAAGCTCGGGATAGCGTGTCACGGTGAGCACGCCCAGGAGCGACCCCCAGGAGTGTCCCAGGATGTAGAGCTTCTTCTTGTGAAATCTCTTCAGCAATTGCTCGCTCAGCTCGCGGGTGTCCTCGACAAAGCGATCGACGCTCATCTTTCCAGGCTTTCCCGCGGCGAACGATTTCCCCGCCCCCCTCTGGTCCCAGTTGACGAAGATGAAATGTTCTTCCAGACCGGCAAGAAAGTACCGCGTGAGGGGAAGCTCAGGGGAGCCGGGGCCGCCGTGGAGGAAGAGCAGGAGGGGGGCCTGCAAGTCCCTGCCGCGGATGGAGATCCACTGCTCGTCCCCTCCCAGGCGCACCGTCTCCAGGGTCGCAATTCCCCCCTTCACGACCTTCCCGTCACTGTCCCGGAGGGGAGGAGCCGTAATGCACGAGGTCAGGACGACGGTAAGCAGCGAGAGCAGCAGCACGGCGCGAGTGCGCACACGATTCTCCTTGGGGTTCCCCGCCGGGGGGCGCGTCTGTCAGAACTTGTAGCCGAACCTCCTCAGCATCACCCTGCGGTCGGCCTTGTCGCTTTCCCCCTCGACGCCTTTCGGGGAATAGCCATCGATCACGCCGAGGATCCCCCGTCCCTGCTCGGTGGCGGCCACCAGGACCTGCACGGGATTGGCGGTGGCGCAGAAGATCCTGCAGACCTCCTGGCAGGACTTGATCTGGTTCAGTACGTTGATCGGGTATGCGTTCTTCATCACCAGGAAGAAGGAGTGCCCGGCACCCACGGCCTCTGCGCAGCGCAACGCATCGTCGGTGAGGACCGGGTCGTTGCCCTCGGTGCGCACCAGGCAGGGCCCCGATGCCTCGCAGAAAGCCAGCCCGTACTTCGCGCCGGGCACCGAGCCGTTCATGATCTCCGCGAGGTCCTCGGCCGTCTTTATGAAATGCGACTGGCCGATGATGATGTTCGCCCCCTCCTGCCAGGAAAGGGCGACCGCGCTGATCTTCGCTTCCATGCTCACACCCCTCTCAACAGGTCGAGCGACAGCTCGACCGCGGCGCACGGCATCTGGATGCCCCAGTTCTCCAGCACGCGCGGATGCAGCTCCCCCATGACCCCGACCGTGCGCCCGCCGACGCTGATCCGTGCGGCGCGGCCGGGCAGGAAGCGGGGATCCTCCAGCGGACTGAGCTTCGGCTCCACGGACAGGTAGTAGAACAGGGCCAGCGCGTGGGCGTCCACCTCGTTGAAGCTCGCCTCCTTGTCGGCAACAAGGAATGCCAGCGTGTTGTGCGTGCGCGAGCCGTAGTTCTCCGCCGCGTCCTTCACCACGACCTTGCCCACCTCGAACATCCTGTGCGGGTAGGCAGCGTGGGCGGATTCCGCCTCGGATGCAAGCAGGTTGGGGATGATGGAGTTTCTCACCATGTCCCAGCTTTCCGTCATGGGGTTATCGATCTCTATGACGTCGGAGCCGTCGGTGCACATGCGCTCCACGAAGTCTTTCCGCGCGCCCAGGTACCCGAAGATCATCTCCTGGTAGCCCAGGCCGATCATGGTGTCGCGGACCCTGCGGCCGTACTCCTCCGCGGCGGAGATCCTTCCCACCGTGAAGTCCCGCGGCAGGATGGGGGTGAAGGAGTCCATGCCCCGCCCGATCATGATCTCTTCGATTGCATCCACGGGATGCAGGAAATCGTTTCGGTATTCCGCGGGGGTGACCACCAGCCGCGTGCCATCCACGCGCACGGCGCTTCCCATCTTCCTGATGTACCCGGCGGCCTGCTCGGGGGTGAAGCTGTCCCCGAGTCTCTTCTCCGCCTCCGCCACCTCCAGCACCGTGTCCTTCTGGAAGCGGAACGGGGTGACAATTGTCCGTCCGTAGGGAGTGTCCCAGGGGTACTCCACGGCGACCGGCATGATGCGGAAGCCCATGTCGGCGAAATCGCAGGCGGTGATGGCGCACGCGGTAAGAATCGAATCCAGGTCGGGACCCGTGAGGTCGATGAAGAGCCTCGTGTCACCGGGCTTCACACCACCGATCAGGGCCGAGTTGATGACAGGGGGAAACGTGAGGACCTCGCCTTTGCCGTCGGAGAGCAGGGGGAACCTCGGGAATCCTGCCACGATGGGCCCGTATTCTTTTCCCTTGGGATGCTCGGCGATAATCTGGCGCAGGGAGAGCGGCCGCGTGTAATCCAGCGGGATGAACTTCGTCGTGTCAGGGTCCGCGGCGCCGTAGTGCACCGGCCAGGAAATCAGCTCCGCGCGGGAGACACCCATGGCGATTGTCTTTCGCTTCCTGCCGTAGTTGCCGCACAGCTTCTCCTGGGACTGGATGATCTCGCGCAGGAGCGCGTCGGTGACCTCCTTGCCCTCGGCAACGAATGAGGCGATGTAAGGCCGTATGTCCTTCAGGCCCGCGTCCACCATCACGCGCCGGTCCTCGGTTTTTTTCACGTCTCCCGCCCGGGAGAAGAAGGGATACGCGGGGATCCTGCCGGTGAGGTACAGGGAAAGCTGCCGGGCAAGACCGAGCGTGGACCACAGGTCGGGCCGGTTGGTGTCGTTCAGCTCGATGCGCAGCACCCCTTCGCCCTCGGGCCAGTCGTCCATCTCCGCCTTCGCCGTGGTGAGAAGCTCGGTGAGCTCGGCCTTGCCGTACTTCCTGCCGAGTGTCTTGAAGAACAGTGCCTCGTTGACGTCGATCTTCGGCATGGCTTAGCTGATCCTCCTGGCGCGCACGTCCTCGAGGGAGTTGGTGAAAAGGTCGCGGATGTCGTGCAGCCCCATCGAGGTGAGCGCCATCCTGTCGATGCCCAGGCCCCAGGCGAGCACGGGGACCTTGATTCCCAGCGGCTCGGTCACCTCGGGCCGGAAGATCCCCGAGCCGCCCAGCTCGAACCATCCCAGCGTAGGGTGCTTGATGTGGACCTCGACGGAAGGCTCGGTGAAGGGGAAGAACCCCGGCACGTACTTCACCTCCTTCGCCATGGCCACCTCTTCGGCGAACATCTTCAGCAGCCCCAGGAGGGTGCGCAGGTTCACCTCTTCTCCCAGCACGATTCCCTCGGTCTGGTAGAAGTCGGAAAGGTGCGTGGCATCCACCTTGTCGTAGCGGAAGCAGCGCAGAACGCCGAAGTACTTGCCCGGCACCTTGGCCGTGGGAAGCTGCTTCGCGGAGAGCACGGTGCCCTGGCTGCGCAGGATCAGGCGGCGGGTGAAATCCCTGTCGAACGTGTAGCCCCAGCCGCGGCTGCCGGTCTTCCAGCCGTCGGTGTGCGTGGCAGCCACCTGGTCCAGCCACGGCTGCTCGATCTCTTTCGCGTGCGTCGGGTTCTTGGTGTAGTACACGTCGTGGATGTCCCGCGCCGAGTGGAACTGCGGCATGAACAGGGCATCCCCGTTCCAGAACTCGGTCTCCACCAGCGGCCCGTCGAACTCCTCGAAGCCAAGGGAGGCGAGCTTGTTTTTCAAAAGTTCAAGGAAGCCGCAGTAGGGGTTCTTTCTTCCCGCAAGCACCCGGGTAGGAGGAACGTCGATGTTGTAGCGGCGGAACTGGACCGTCTTCCATGCGCCCGTCTTCAACATTTCCGGCGTGAGGGCTCCCGCCTCTTCACCGGTGGCTCCCGCCTTCTTCAGCGCCGCCCCCGCGGCGGCCCCTTCGCGTGTCAGGGTGTAGGTGACCTCTTCACGCTCCACGCGGCGGAAGAGACTTCCCGCGGCGCCCCGTTTCTTCGCCTGCGAGGAGGCAAGCTCCGCCTCGGCGGCGGCCAGTGAGCCCTCATCCAGCGGTCCCGCCTGCGCCCGGGCCAGGAGCGCCTGGAGCGCCGCCTGCCGCGCTGCCAGGATGTCCTTTCCTCCGGGGGCAACTGATGCCTTCTTGCCGGCGTCCATCGCAAGGACCTTGTCCTTGGAAAGGCCGCCGAACGCCGAGCCGACGTCCTTGGCCTCCATGCCCAGCTTCTGCGAGATTTCCGGCAGCGCAAGAGACCCCGCCTTTTCCAGGAGGTCCACGATCCGCTGCTCGTAGGTGCCCTTCGTCATGCATTCGCGGCCGAAATCCGTGATCTCGTAGAACACCCGCTGCGCGCGCGCGCTTTCCGCCGCGTAGCCCTTGGCGGACAGCCAGCTCAACGCCTGGTTGGCCTGGCCCGTGTTGTAGGCCAGCTCGGCGGCCAGCCGCGCGAGACCCAGCGGCTCGGATGCGCCGTAGCGCAGGAGGACTTTCACTTCGAGGGGATGGAGCTCCCGTGATTCCATGAACGTGCTACCTCTGGAGTTTTTCCGCGAGAGATCTCAGGAAAAGGCCCACGTCGGTCACGATGCCGATGGTCTGGCCCGAGCCTCTGTCGGAGAGTTTTGTCACGACCGCGGGGTTGATGTCAACGCAGATGGTCCGCGCCCACGCGGGGATCATGTTCCCGGTGGCAATGGAGTGCAGCATGGTGGAGAGCATGATCACCATGGTGGCCCCCTCGAGGAGGGCGGCGTACTGCCGCTGGGCGGCCAGCATGTTCACCTCCGTCTCGGGGAGGGGGCCGTCGTCGCGCAGGGAGCCGGCCAGTACGAAGGGCACACCCGCCAGGATGCATTCCCGCATGACGCCGCTTTTCACCACGCCGGCCTCCACCGCCGCCTTCATCGAGCCGTGCGCGAAAACGGCGTTGATGGCGCGGATGTGGTTGCGATGCCCTTCGAAAACGGCCTTGCCGGTGTCCAGCGCGATCCCCAGGGAGGTGCCAAAGAGGGAGCTTTCGATGTCATGCACGGCAAGGGCATTGCCGGCCAGCAGGCCCGAGATGAAGCCGCCGCGCACCAGGGAGGCCAGCGCCGGCCCTCCGCCGGTGTGGATGACAACGGGACCTGCCACAACGATCACGCGGCCGCCCTCGCGTTTCTGCCGGGCCAGCTCTGCCGCCACCCGGGAGATTGCAACGTCGACGCTGCGCTCGGAGGAGACGTCGCTCGCCATGAACCCGAACTCTTCGCTCTCCTGCTCGGCGAACAGCGGGAAGATGCGCACCGAGCGGCTGGTGCACACCACCGGCTCCCCCGCGCGCACCTCGCGGATCAGGGAGCAGCGCAGGCCGCCGTCCCGGTCCACGATCACCCCGTCCATGCGCATGGCGGCCACTTCCCGCCAGGCGCCGCCGAAGAAGACCTGCGTACGGCGGTTGGTGGTGGCATAGAAATCGTCGGGCACGCAGGAGTCGGCGGGCGCCGGGCGCAGGATGGCGTCCTGCACCTCTTTCTCGTAGCAGCCCTGGTTCACCAGGAGGGTCGTGAGGGAGGCGAGCTGTTCCGCGCCGGCGCATTTCACCTCGATCTCCACGCGCGATGAGTCGGTGCGGACCTTGCCCATCGTCATGGAGACGATCTCGTAATCGGCCCCCGCGTCCACGATGATGTTCAGCATCCGCGTGAGCAGACCCGAGTCGATGAGGTGGCCTTCCGCGAGAAAGCGGCGCGTGAGCACGGCCATTCCCGTTTACAGGTGCAGCTCTCTGGAGAATTGATCGATTGCAGCGCGGGTGAAGGCGATCTTGTCCTTCGCCAGCTCCCTGCTTTTCTCGAAGTGGAACTTCTCGGTGTAGGAAAGCTCCCGGGCGATGTACTGGTGGATCTCCTGCATGCTCTTCATGTTGTACCAGAGGAACGCGCCCACGGAGAGCCGCGCGAAGCCCACGGCGCCAATGGAATCCAGGAGGTTCGCATCGAAGAGCAGCTTTGCCTCCACGGAGCTCGGGTTGCCGTTGGGCATGTGGTTGAGAATCGCTTCGATGACGATGGGGATCTTCTCCGGCACGAACCCCGTCTCGTGCAGGATTGCCTCGGCGCGGTCCGCCGAGCTCTTCGGATGCCCCACCGACATCTCGATATCGTGGAGGAAGCATGCCGCGTGCAGGATGTCCTCGTCGTGCTCGACCCCTTCGGCGATCTCTCGCGCCAGGTGATACACCCGGAAGGAGTGTTCATATCCCGAGCCGAGCCTGCCCGAGGTCAGGTCCTTGGCATACTGCTGGATGAGCTTTCTCATGGGCCGGAGTGTAGCTGAGAGAATGAGCCGATGCAAGGCTGATGGTTGACGAGGCCCCTGTCTTCATCGACCGTAAAATATTTGGTATTATTACTAATATGCCAAAAAATATTTGACAATATACGATATGAGCGCTATATTATCATCATGATCGATACGATAGACAGAAAGATACTGGATCTCCTGCAGGGCAACGCCCGCCTCTCCAATGCGGAGATGGCGGAGGCCGTCGGGCTGACGGTTTCCTCGGTGCACGAGCGCGTGAAGAAGATGGAAAAGAAGGGAATCATCGCGGGGTACGTGGCGGTCATCGACCCCGAGAAGCTCGGAAAGCCGCTGCTCGCTTTCGTGCGCCTGACGGTGAACTCCCATGATGCCACCCGTGACGGCATCCATCGCCTCTGTGCCTCGGAGCCCGACATCCTGGAGTGTCACAACGTTGCCGGGGAGGACTGCTATATCCTGAAAGTCAGGGCCGCCGGGCCCAAGCAGCTGGAGAAACTGCTGTCGGCCATCCGCAACAACGCGGAGACAAGCAGGTCGGTGACCAATATCGTGCTGTCCACCTACAAGGAATCAACCCGGGTCGAACCTGCCCCGGTTGAAGAAGGAGAGTCGTCATGAGCTCGATCAACACGTCTGCGCTTTTCCAGGGTGTTGCGCGCGGCGTCGATGCCGCGGCGCCCCTCCGCATCATGCTTCTGCCCGGCGAGGCGCTGCGCATCCCGCGCGGGCGTGCGACCGTCAGGGTGCTCTCGGGGACCGCGTGGCTGACCTTGGAGGGCAAGGACATCATCCTCTGCACCGGCCAGTGCGTTGACTGCGATGAGCAGTGCCGGTCGATGGCGATAGCGAAGGAAGCGCCGGTGATCTCCGGGCTCGGCTCCCAGGCGGTGCTCTTCGAGGTGTGCTGAAGCGGCCGCAGCTGAGTCAGCGAGCGGCAGCGCGCATCGCGTTCAAGCAAGCGAAAGGTCGTAGCGCTCTTCCGTGCGCTCGGCGCCCCAGGTCATGCCTTTCTTCTGCTCCCTGAGAGTAAAGCCGCACTGGCGATAAAGACGGGTCGCGGTGGTGAGCGATGCCTCGGTCCACAGCGTCACGGCGCGGTACCCGCTGGAGCGGCAGAACACCACAGCCTCCTCCACGAGACATCTGCCGAGACCGTACCCGCGCAGCTCGGGCGCGAGGAGGAGCCATCGAAGCTGGGCCTCGGTCTCGGAGGCCTTCACGATGGCAATGCAGCCGCCGAGCACGCCCTCTTTTTCCAGCATCCACATTCGCTCGCGCGTTCCCAGCGGCCACGAGTAATTGGCAAATGTCTTTGCAACGTATCCCTCGAAATCCAGGCTGTAGCCGTGCTCGCTCGTGTACAGCCGCCCGTGCATCCTGATGATGTTCCCGATGTCCCCCGGGCGCATATCGTGGCGCACCGAGGCGCCGGCCTTCGACAAAGCCTCCGTGAAGTCCTTGCCCATGTGCTCCTCCCGGATTAAGATTGCTTCGCAGAGCTTTACTTACTATACATAATGCACGTGTCCAAGTCTTTAAAGGAGGAGAAAAGATGCTGAAAAAATCGAATCGCGCGGGCAGGCTCATCCTCGCAGTCACGCTCGTCCTGGGGGCAGCGCTCCTGATCGCCGGCTGCTCCAGCATGAGCAGCGCAATTGCCAACGCACTGGTGAAGCAGCCGGACCCGGCCCCCGCGCCCGCCCCGCAGGAGCAGGCCCAGGCACCGGCGCCCGCGCCCGCGCCGAAGACGGCGTCCCCGGGAGCGGCCATGGCGTACCAGTACCAGTTCAACGCCTTCTACGGCGGCATGTGGAACATGGG